>JAWOFY010000036.1:0-18696 GCA_046497285.1 Candidatus Hydrogenedentota bacterium | reverse complement strand
CCCCCCGGTACCATGCCCTTAGCTATAAACGCAACAGACAACAGGATCTCCTCGCACCACTGATTTCAGTATTCGGCGCGCCAAGCGTAAGGCGGCGTCCATGGGCTGTGAGGCCGACCAGAGGGAAGGATATTTATTGCCTACCGCTCTGGAGGGGTAGGCATTTAATAAGGAGACACATCATGCGAAGGATTTTTCGAATCACCGCGGCTTGCTTGTTGGCCGCGCTGCTTGCTCCCGCCATGGCGGCGGAGCCCATGCCGGACACCACTAGCCCGAGAGCGGCCCATGGCGACGTGGAGCTCGTACAGACGATTGACACGGAAGGCTTTGGAAGCTGGACCGGCCTCCGCCTGGGCGACCTTACCGGGGACGGCCAATTGGACTTCGCGGTGGCCCAGCACGAAGATCAGGACATTACGTGCATCACAGCCCTCAACGCCGAGGGCGACCTGCTGTGGCGAGAAGGCGAGCCCCACCCGGACCGCTATAGCACAGGCTTTGACCTACCCATACAGATTCATGATTTCACTGGCGACGGGGCTTCTGAAGTAGTCTACATCGCCAACGGCCAAATCCGGGTTCTCGACGGCGCCACGGGAGAGCTAAAACGGGAAGGCGAACTCCCCGCCGATAATGCCAACGATTGCATAGCGTTCGCCGACCTCACGGGCCGGGGACGGGCCGGGGAGGTCCTGGTGAAGGACCGGTATAGCCAAATATGGGCCTTGGATGAGGAATTTGATGTGTTGTGGACCTACAGCCGTGGCCACACCGTGGGCCATTATCCATGGCCCCACGATCTAACCGGGGACGGACACGATGAGGTCCTCATTGGTCCTTCAACCCTCGACCACCAGGGCGAACTGCTCTGGCTCGCGGAGGAAGGATTTCCCGAAGATCGTCATTCGGATGGAACCACCGTGGCCGACCTCACTGGCGATGGGAACCCCGAAGTGATTATCCCTGCCTGCAACCCGGAACTCCTCGTCTACAACGCCGAGGGCAAGCTCCTCTGGATGGACGAAATCCGCCACGCGCAACACGCCATCGCCGGTGATTTCCGGCCTGACCTGCCCGGTCAGGAAGTGGCTGTGCTGGACCGGGACACCGACCGTTCCGCCGAGGGCGAAGACGCTATCATCGTGTATGACCACGAGGGAAACGTCATCTGGCATGAGGAGCGCACGGACGAAGGCGTCAACCGCTGGTTGAGCGTGATCACGATGGTCTCGGACTGGGATGACGAGGAAGGCGATCTGATCCTCGGGTACCGCCGTGGGGGAACCACGCAGCCCACCCTCTATGACGGCCACGGCGAACCTGTAGCGGTGTTTCCCTTTCCCGAGAATCCCGAGGAGCAACACCTCGCGCAGCATGGGGACATTTACCACGACGGCCGTGAGGAAGTGGTGGTATGGAACGAAAACGAGATCCGCATCTTCACGAACGCGGCACTCGAAGCGGAGGAACAGGATGCCCCCCGCGAACCCAACGAGTTGCTCTATAATTACACTCACTACATAGGCATGCCCTAAACTGAAACGCGACGAACGAAGGAGAAGCCTCATGCGCACGATTTCGCGAATCACGGCGGCCTGCTTGTTTGCGGCGCTGCTTAGTCTGACGGCCCAGGCCGACGAGGATACCCTGAGCATCCACATCATCTCGGGCTCGGCGGAGTATGAGTCGGAACCTTCGCTGCGCGCGTTACAACGGACCCTCGAGGACGACTACGAAGACATTGTGGTCACCGCCTCGTGGGGCGAGGATGCCGGCGATCACCTTCACGCCATCTGCGCCTTGGCCGAGGCCGATCTGGCCCTCATCTTTACACGGCGCATGGAGCTGCCCGACAAACAGCTCGAGTACATCCTGCAGCATTTCGAGGCGGAAAAGGCCGCCATCGGCATTCGCCCGGCGAGCCACGCCTTCCAAGACTACCTGGAGATGGACGAGGAGATCTTCGGCGGCGACTACTCTGGCCATGGGGGCGATGAGCCGGTCAAAGTTGAAATTGTTGAAGGGGCCGAGGACCATCCCATTCTCGACGGCGTCGAACCCTGGACCCGGCCTGGTAAGATTTACCATAACCCGGAGCTCGGTCCCGAAACCACACCCCTGCTTTGGGGCATAGGCCAAGATAGCGACATTGAAGAACCCTTGGCCTGGACAAATCATTATGGTGAAGACGGCCGGGCGTTTTACACCTCCATGGGCATGCCAGAAGATTTCGAGAACGAGAATTTCCGGACCATGCTGTTCAACGCCATTGAATGGACCACCGGCCACACACTCAGGCCGGTGGACGGCCAGGATTAAGGCCTCCCCCACCCACCACAAGGAGAAACGCCATGGCTATAAAACATGCCGAGTCAGGAGAAGTAATCGACATTCGCCCCTTGGGCGAGAGCCTCACGGACGCAACGACGCACGCGCTGGCGAAGACGGATCACCTCGAGTTGATCCGCATGGTGCTGCCGGCGGGCAAGGAGATTCGCGAGCACAGCGCCCCCAAGGAAATCACGGTGCATTGCATTGAAGGCGCCATTGACTTCCATTGCCACGGAACCACGCGGCGGCTTGAGGGCGGCCAAATGCTCTTCCTCGAGGCTGAAGAACCCCATTCTCTAAGAGCCGTCGAGGACTCATCCCTCCTCGTGACCATGGTGCTTTAGGCGCCGCGCCGACAACCGCGTGGACAGCCCGTGCGCGTTGACAGCTGTTGGCTAGCTCTGCTAGGGTATCGGCATAGTCGGGTTATCCGATTTTCTATATTCGCAAGTTCGAATTTTCTGGAGGATGTTGTAGCAAAATGAACGTAAAAATAACGGGCCGTCACACGGAACTGACGGATTCGATTAAGGACCATGTTGAGAAGAAGCTGGAAAAGTGCCAGGCCCATTTCGATAAACCCATGGATGTCGATGTGGTCCTTACCGTGGAGAAACACCGTCACATCGCGGATGTGACGCTTTCGGCCAATGGGGTGCGGCTCCACGCGGAAGAATCCTCCAACGATATGTATACATCGGTGGATGCGGCCATCGACAAGCTGGACCGCCAGATCCGAAAGATTAAGGAACGCCGCAACAAAGGCTTTCGTCCCAAGAAACTGGCCGAGGCCGAACTGGAGGCCCAGCCAGAACCTGGCATGTTAAGCGCCGAGACGTTTGCTGAAGAGAGCCCGGCCGAAGACGATAGACTTCCACATCCGGAGCGCCCCATCGTCCGTGAGACCTTGGATCGCAAGCCCATGGACGAGGAGGAGGCGGCGATGCAACTCGAGTTATCGGCGGAGGGGTTCATCATGTTTACCAACGCCCGCACACAGCATATCAATGTCATGTACGTGCGTGATGATGGCAGCTTCGGCCTGATCCAGCCCCAATTCTGAGGCCGCGGCCAACCCCCGCGGCTGCCTTTGCCGCGCGGAGCTCTGGATGGATACGCAAAACCTGCCCGTCAACCGTAAGGACAGTATCCCCGTTGCGCGGTTGCTTGATCGGATGGCGGATGAACTCGAATTGGAAGTCATCGCCGGATTTCAGGGGATCGGCCGGCCGGTTTTGATATCCGACATCAACCGGCCGGGTCTCGCGCTTGGCGGTTACCTCGATTATTTCGCCAACGATCGCATCCAAATTCTTGGCAACACCGAGATACATTACATGGAACAGCTTTCCGTGGCGGAATTGGAGGCGCGCCTCGAAGGAATATTTGCGTTTGAAATCCCCGCCTTCTTGCTTTCCCGGAACTTGCGGCCGCAGCCGGTGTTCTTGGACATGTGCAACCGGCGGGGCATCCCCGTGTTGTTGTCCAAGCGCACCACGGACGAGGTCATCAGCAGCATCATCCTCTTCCTTGCCGACGAGTTCAGTCCTGAAACGGTTATCCACGCCACCGCCGTGGACTGTTACGGCGTCGGCTGTCTTATCGTGGGAGCGCCGGGTATTGGAAAAAGCGAGACCGCGCTTGAGCTTGTCGAACGGGGACACCGCCTCGTGGCGGACGATGTGGTATCGTTGAAAAAACGGCGAGGCGAGTCGGTTATGGCCGAGACGTCCCCCGTGATCGAGCACCACATGGAGATCCGGGGTATCGGCATCATAGATATCAAGAGCGTCTACGGCGTGGGCCGCGTGCGCAACTCAGAACGCATCGGGTTGGTGGTGGAACTGGAGGAGTGGAATGAAGAAGCCCAGTATGACCGAACGGGTCTGAGCGAGTCTTATGTCAATCTTCTTGGCGTCAAGGCGCCCTACTTGCTGATTCCCGTTCGGCCGGGGCGGAATATCGCCATCATTGTGGAGGTGGCCGCTCTCAACCATCGCCTAAAGGAGCTTGGGGTTCACCCGGCGCAGGAACTCAACCAGCGCCTGATGACCCTCATGAACCACTCCAATGTCGAGTGAAGCTTCCCGCTTCGTGCTGGTCACCGGCCTGTCGGGAGCCGGGAAGGGCCAAGCGCTGCGGTTCCTGGAAGACCTCGGCTATTATTGCGTGGACAATCTGCCGGTTCAGCTCATTCCAACATTTGCTGATCTGGTGGCGCATAGCGGTCCGCAGCATTCGCGGATCGCCATATGCGTGGATGCGCGGGCGCGGGAAGGGCTCCTTCAGGCGCCAGCGTACTTGGATGAGGTGCAGGAGTTGGGCCTGCAACCCGACGTGCTTTTTCTGGACAGCTCCGACAAGACGCTCCTTCAACGCTACAGCGAAACGCGGAGACGCCATCCCTCCTCTCCCACCGGCAGCATCGAGGAAGGCATACGGAGGGAACGCGAACTCCTAGAGCCGGTGCGCGGCCGGGCCGACTTGATCATTGATACCAGCGCCACGTCGGTGCAAGAATTGCGGGAACGGATCGCGGCGGTGTTCCGGGGCGACAAGGCAAACCACCAGCTCATCGTAACCGTGCTGTCGTTTGGGTTCAAGTATGGCGTGCCGCAAGAGAGCGATCTCGTCTTCGACGTGCGCTTCCTGCCCAATCCGCATTACGACGCCGAACTAAAGACGCACACGGGGAATGAACCGGATGTGCGAGACTTCGTTCTCGACAACGACGAGGCGCGCCAGTTTCTCGAACGGGTGCGCGGTTTGTTAAAGTTTCTCTTGCCGCATTACAGCGCGGAGCCGAAATCCTACTTAACCATTGGGGTAGGGTGTACCGGCGGCCGGCACCGCTCGGTAGCCGTGGCGCACGAATTAGCGTTATTTCTCAGGGAACTTAAGTACGACGCGCGACTGCGTCACCGCGATGTAACCTATACAGAGTAACAATCCACGTTGCGCTGGCTTTTCGCCGGCCATAATCAGCCGCTTGGAATACGGCGCAACCATGCAGGGGACCTTATGACCGCTTCGATCAACCTGATATTCGGCTGCCATTCGCACCAGCCGATCGGTAACTTTCCCGAGGTATTCCGCGAAGCCTACGAAAAGGCGTACCGCCCGTTCGTGGATGTGTTGGAACGGCACCCCCATATGCACGTCACGTTGCACTACACCGGTCCGCTGCTCGATTGGTTTTTGGAGAATGAGCCGGACTTCATCGCACGCTTGCGCAACTTGATTCAGGCCGGCCAGGTCGAAATCATGGGAGGCGCCTATTACGAGCCCCTGTTGTGCGCCATTCCAGAGCGGGACGGGATACAGCAAATCGAGCGCATGAACAGGTTTTGCGAGAAGCATTTTGGCGAGCCGCCCGCGGGCATGTGGTTGGCCGAGCGCGTGTGGGAGCCTCACCTCCCTCACATCGCCAAAAAAGCTGGCATAACGTACACTGCCTTGGATGACACGCATTTCCAGTATTCCGGAATGGAGCCCGAAGAACTGTTTGGCTATTACGTAACGGAAAACGAGGGATACACCCTAAACGTTTTCCCTATTCTCAAACAATTGCGGTACAGCATCCCGTTCCACGCAGTGTGGGAATCCATCGACTTCCTTCGCCAAAACGCGTCGGAAGAGGAAGCCGGCGAATGGAGCGAAGCGAAATCGCTTCCCCCGAGGTGCGCCGTTATTCATGACGATGGAGAGAAGTTCGGGATCTGGCCGGAAACCTATCGCAGCGTGTACGAAGAAGGCTGGCTGGAGGAGTTCTTTCAAGAGGTGGGCCGTCAGCAGGATTGGCTCCATTCGGTGACATACTCCGAATTCATGCGGAAGGCCTCCGCGCTGGGCCGGACCTATCTCACCTGCGCTTCCTATGAAGAAATGATGGCGTGGGCGCTGCCGCCCCACATGCAACGGCGGCTCAATGCCGTCACCGAGTGGGCGAACAACCGGAACGACGCGTTCGGGCGGGATGTGGCTTTCTTCACTCGAGGCGGATTCTGGCGGAATTTCTTGGCGAAGTACCCCGAATCGAACAACATTCAGAAAAGAATGCTTTTCGTGAGCCGCAAAATCCGCGAGGTCCCGCACAAATCCCGAGACGAACGATACCAAGAGGCCAAACGCCTGCTGCACGAAGGACAGTGCAACTGCGCCTATTGGCACGGCGTCTTCGGCGGGTTGTATCTGAACCATTTGCGAACCGCCCTGTATGAGAAGCTTATCCGGGCTGAGACCATTGTGGACAGTCTTACCGATCAGGGCGAGAACGAGTGGATGCAGCGGCATGTCACCGATTTCGACGCCGATGGCTACGACGAAGTCATTTTGGAAAGTCCACAGCTATGGGCCGGCCTAAGCCCGCGCGATGGGGGGACCCTGTTTGAACTGGACCTCAAGCCCAAGGCCTTCAATTTCCTGAACACCCTCGCGCGGCGGGAAGAACTCTATCACGACGCCGTGTTGCAAGGACAAGCCCATGAGGCGGGAACGGGCGAGGAAAGCGGCCATAGCATCCATGAGATCGTGCGGGTTAAGGAACAGGGACTTGAACAGTATCTGAGCTATGATCCGTACCGCCGCGTCAGCCTGCGGGATCACTTCATCCCCGCCGACACCAGCCCCGAAGCCTTGTGGCGAGCCAACCACGAAGAGCTGGGTGATTTCGCGGCCGGCGTGTACAGTTTTGAAATGGGCCGGCGCCGCGTCACCCTGCGCCGGCAGGGGCAAGTGTGGGCGCCCGATGGCCGAAAGCACGCCGTATCGGTTACGAAGTCCGTACAGTTTGAAAAGGATGCATCGGCCATTGCAATACGCTATGATATTGATAATGTCAGTAACGAGAGGATGATTGCCTTGTTTGGCGTGGAATTCGCCGCCAACTTCCTGAGCGGAGCGGCATTCGACCGCTACTACTGGTCCGAGGATCGCGATCTCAATCACGCTAAACTCGCCACCTTGGGCTGTGAAGAAAATCTACGTCATATCGCCCTTCGCGACGACTGGCAACAATTGGAGATGGGGCTGCGGTTTGATCCGCCAGCGCGCATCTACCAGTTCCCCATAGAAACCGTCAGCCAGTCGGAGGGCGGCCAGGAGCGAATTTACCAGGGAAGCGTGGTCCTCCCCTGTTGGCCCCTTCATGAGGCCCCCGAACACAGGACCACCATGAAAATTCGCTTAGAGACCCTTGACACAGGACAGCATGCCTGAGTATGAAAGAGATTACCGAGGAACTCGTAATCGTGAATAACCTAGGGATGCACGCCCGTCCCGCCGCTACGCTCGTGCAAACGGTATTGGAGTTCGAGAGCGATATCACCATTCAGAAGAACGGACGGGAGGTAAACGCAAAGAGCATCATGGGCCTGCTCACGCTGGCTGCGGCGCAGGGCAGCCGCGTGACCGTAACGTGCAAGGGATCGGACGCCGAGGAAGCAATGGGAGCCGTCCGGAAATTGTTTGAGACCGGATTTGGGGAACAATAAGTGGAGATTGCGCTTCATGGCATAGGAGTAAGTCCGGGCATCGCCATCGGACCGGCGAAAACGTTCGGGCTGGACAGCCTCGAGATACCCCAATACAAAACTTCCGACCCCGAATCGGAATTGGAGCGGTTCAAACAAGCCGTGAAGGAGGTGCGCGAGGATCTTGTCCGGTTGAGGGACAAGACCGCAAAGGACGCCGGCGAATACAACGCCTCCATTTTCGACGCTCATATCATGGTCCTTGATGACGTCACCCTACACGAGGAAATCGCCCAGCGCGCGCGGGACGAGGCGTATAACGTCGAATACATCTTAAACGATCTCATCAACCAGCAAGCCGCGATCATGGAGTCCATCGAGGATCCCTCCTTTCGCGATCGGATGGGTGATATTCTCGACGTGGGACGGCGCATTTTGGGGCGGCTGCTGAACACGGAATTGGAGAGTCTGGAGCATCTGGAACAGCCCGCCATCATCGTAGCCCATGAACTGGCTCCCTCCGACACGGCCAAGATTGACCTCAAAAACGCCCGTGGTCTCATCACCGACATGGGGGGACCCACGTCGCATACCGCGATCCTCGCGCGGGCGTTCGCCATCCCGGCGGTGGTGGGCTTAAAGAATGCATGCGCCCATATACACCCCGGTGACACCATTATCCTCGACGGCAACGCGGGGCAGGTGTTCATACGGCCCGGCGAGGAAACGTTCGCCCGTTACCAAAACAGGCAGGAACATGAAGAAGAGCAGTTCGAGGCCCTGCAGGCGGTCCAAACTTCTTGCGAGACGACCTGCACATTAGATGGCCACGAGGTTCCGCTCATGGCGAACATTGAGTTGCCCGTGGAGGTCACGGATGAACTGAAGACAAGGGCCGACGGAATCGGGCTGTATCGGACAGAATATCTGTTTCTGAATCGCACGTCCTTGCCCACCGAGGAAGAACAGTACAACGCCTATGCCACCGTCGTGGAGGCCATGGACCCGCTTCCGGTGACCCTGCGAACGCTAGACTTGGGAGGAGACAAATTCGCCTCTCACATTCAACTCGCGGAGGAACTCAACCCTCAACTGGGCTGGCGGGCCGTTCGCTTCTGCCTGGAACGTCCGGATATCTTCAAGGCGCAGTTGCGCGCCATACTCCGGGCCTCCATTCACGGCAATGTCCAAGTCATGTTCCCGCTTATCAGCGGGTTGGACGAACTCCTCCGGGTAAAGGAAGTCTTCAATGACGTATGCGCCGATTTGCAGCGGCGTTCGGTGCCTTTTCGCAAGGACATCAAACTCGGCTGCATGATTGAGGTGCCCTCGGCCGTGGCGGTGGCCGACCATCTGGCCCGCAACTGCGATTTCTTCAGTATAGGCACCAATGACCTCATTCAGTACAGCCTTGCTGTAGACAGGGTTAACGAGAAGATCGCCCATATGTACGAACCGGCCCATCCCGCCGTGCTGCGTATGCTTCAACAGACCGTCGCCGCTGCGCGGGAGGCGGGGATTCCGTGCAGCATCTGCGGGGAGATGGCTGGGGCGCCGCTGTTCACCGAAGTCCTCGTGGGGCTGGGCATGAACTCGCTGAGCATGTCCATGGTGGCCATTCCTAAAGTGCGGGTTGAGATCGCCAGTGTGCGATTCTCCGAAGCCCAGGAAACGGCCGCCAAAGTGACTCAAATGGGATTGGCGGAAGACGTGCGAAGCTATCTCCAACAACACCATGAAGGCCGCCACGCATTGCACACGTATATTCAACAGTACTCGCGCGCAGACGACGCTGCTAAGGTAAGGACCGAATAATCGTGCGTACCCGCATCATTTTACTGGGCTCCACGGGCTCGATTGGGAATAGCGCGCTGGAAGTGGTGCGGCGCTACCCCGATCGTTTCGAAATAGTCGGGCTGGCCGCCTGCTCCAATGTGGAGGCGTTGAAACGCCAATGCGCCGAGTTTCGCCCCCCTTGCGCCGCCATCGTGGACGAGACGCTCGCCCGCGACGCAAGCGCGCACGCCTTCGGCGTAGAGAAGCTCTATCGCGGTCCCAAGGGCGCCCAAGCCTTGGCGGAGCAAGAGGCCGATATCGTGCTCGGAGCCATGGTGGGAGCCGCGGGGCTCGCGCCGGTGCTCGCCGCCATCCGTAGCGGAAAACGCGTGGCGCTGGCCAACAAGGAACCGTTGGTGAGCGCGGGCGCGTTGATTATGGAAGAAGCCCGGCGCATGGATGTTCCAGTGATTCCCGTGGACAGCGAGCACAGCGCGATTTTTCAGTGTCTCGAAGGGCGAAAGCCGGAAGAGGTCTACCAAATTCACCTGACAGCCTCCGGCGGTCCCTTCTACCAACGCAAGCGCGCCTCCATGAATGGGATCAGCCCGGATGAGGCCGCACGGCATCCTACCTGGGACATGGGCCGGAAGATCAGCGTGGACTCGGCCACATTGATGAACAAGGGGCTCGAAATCATCGAGGCCATGTGGCTTTTTAACGCGCCCCTTGACAAGATTGAGGTGGTCATTCACCCCCAGAGCATCGTCCACAGCCTCGTGGAATTCACCGATGGCGGGATCCTGGCCCATCTCGGCCCCACAGACATGAAATTTCCCATCCAATACGCCCTCACTTGGCCCGAGCGGGCGCGCGCCCCCATGAGGCGGCTGGACCTGACCACCATGCCCCCCCTTACCTTCGCGAAGCCCGACTTCACGGAATTTCCGTGTTTGCGCTTGGCGATGGAGGCCGCTCGCCGGGGAGGCGGAGCCCCCGCCATTCTCAACGCCGCCAATGAGACAGCCGTGGAAGCCTTTTGCGAGCGGGGGCTGCCCTTTCTCAAGATAAGCGAAGTGGTGGAGGCGGCGCTCGAACACGTAGAATCCCCAAACCAAGTTACATTTGAATCCATCAAGGAAGCCGATGCGGCCGGGCGCCGGTTCGCCCGCGCTTTCATTGAGCAGGCTGGAGTGCGCGTTTAATCATGCTCTTAAATATCGCTGTGTTTTTAGTTGTTCTTGGCGTGCTCATTTTCTTTCATGAGCTAGGCCATTTTCTAGCAGCCAAATCGTTCGGCATTTACTGCGAACGTTTCAGTCTTGGCATGCCGCCCCGCCTGTGGGGCGTTCAATGGGGCGAAACCGATTATTGCATTGGGGTGCTCCCCATTGGCGGCTATGTGAAGATGGCTGGCCAAGAGGACGCGCCCCGCAGCGAAGAAGAACAGGAGCGGGACTTCGGACATATCCCTAAGGAGCGCTGGTTCAGTAGCAAACCACCGTGGCAGCGGGCCATTGTCCTGGTGGCGGGCCCCCTCATGAATCTCATACTGGGGTTTGGGTTGTACGCCCTGATGGTCGGTGTGGGGGCCGAAGTGCCGGAACACGAAGTTGAAGCCCGCGTCGGCGAGGTGGAGGCCGGCTCCCCAGCGGAAGACGCGCCGTTGTATAAGGTCGACAGCGCGAAGCCCGCCGAGGACGCCTCCCCCGTTAGCAAGGGATGGCAAACGGGCGATCGGGTGCTCACCATGGATGGAAGCCGCGTGGACACCATGCAAGATGTCCTCATCGGCGCCATTCT
This sequence comes from Candidatus Hydrogenedentota bacterium, assembly GCA_046497285.1. Lineage (GTDB taxonomy): Bacteria > Hydrogenedentota > Hydrogenedentia > Hydrogenedentales > SLHB01 > SKRY01. The sequence goes on along the minus strand of JAWOFY010000036.1, from coordinate 7,312 downwards.
CAGCGGGGGGGAACAACGCGTCTTCAACATTGAACGCACCATGCCGGATGGCTCCACCCAGCGCTTTCTCTCGCCCCTTCGTCCGCGGGAAAGCGAGGATGAAGAGCATCCCCGCTTTGGGGTGCGCGCCTATCAGTCCGCGCTCATCGATGAAGTTCACGAAGGCTCCCCTGCCGATCAAGCCGGCTTGAAAGCTGGCGATATTGTCCGGCAAGTAGATGGCCGTGATGTGGATATGACACTCCTCACGGATTACATAGAGAAGCAAGCGGACGGGGAGCCTATCGAGCTGACAGTCGAGCGGGACGGCGAGCGGTTGACGCTCGAAGTAACGCCCCAACGGGTGGGCCGCTTCGTGGGACTGCGAACAAATCCGCCAATAACCCGGCCGGACCAGACCGATGCCGAAGCCAAGCCCGAAGTGGTGGCGGTTTCGCCTGAGCTTGAAGAGCAAAGCGATATCTTGAGTCAGGACATTATCATCGAAGTGGAAGGCGAACCAGCAACGGTCAAGCGCCTGTACGAGATGCAGCAAGATCACATTGGGGAGACGCTCGAACTAACCCTCCGGCGCCCCGCCATCGGATACGGCATTCTTCGGCCCGAAACAGTGACGGCCGCCGAGTTGGAAGTGACGCCCGTGGGGCACATTGGGGTGACCTTCGGTCCCCGCACGGTGTTTCACCGTGTCCCTCTCGCAGAGGTGCCCGCCGAGGCGGCGCGCGAGAGTTACCAAGCCGTAACCCAAGTACTGCGAACGGTGCAGTTGCTCGCTACCCGGGATTTGAGCATGCGGGAACTGGGGGGGCCCGTCATGATCTACCAAGTGACGACCACCGCGGCTGAGCGGGGCCACTATCTTTTCTTGCAAATCATGGCGTTTATCAGCATCAATCTGTGCATCTTTAATTTGCTGCCCTTGCCTGTGTTGGACGGCGGACAACTGGTATTCGTCGGCGTGGAGGCCATTCGCCGGAAACCGGTCAGCGCGCGGGTGTTTGAGCTGACGCAGATGGCGGGACTCTTCCTCATTGTGTCGCTAATCTTGTTCGTCACGTACAATGACATCCTACGCTTGGTAAACATGGCTGTCCCCTAAGGCCGCAAGCTTTGCCTGCCAACTAGAACGCAATCCGCGGTGCGCAAAGGTTATGCTTTTGCGGCCAGCCCGTCCATCAGTTGAGACCGGCGCGAATACGCGCCTAACACAAACAACACAACGGGAGGAAGAACGAGCAAATAATGGGGTATATCACTTGCAAATACGGGGGGAGTTCCCTTGCGGACGCCACTTGCCTCAAAGGGGCAGCCAACATTATTGATAGCAATTCGGACCGCCGGTATATCGTGCCGTCCGCGCCGGGTAAACGCCACCCCAATGACATCAAAGTCACGGACCTCCTCTATACCTGGCACAACCTGGTCCGGCAAGGATTGGATGCTAGCCAACCCGTGCAACTCGTCACGGAGCGCTATAAGGGGTTAGCACAGGAACTTGGACTGAATCTCGACGTTCAAGGCGAACTGGATTTGATCGCGGCGGAGTGTCCCTTGCACGAAGAGCCCGATTACATGGCGTCGCGGGGCGAATACCTGAATGGGTTGCTCTTGGCGGAGCTATTGCGCGCGACTTTCGTGGATCCGCTCGAACTGATCAAGTTCGATAATGAAGGGCTGCTGGATCCCGTGAGTTATGAGCTGATGGGCCAGGCGCTCGCTGCTCCGGGCCGCTACGTCATTCCTGGGTTTTACGGCTCGTGGCCCGACGGTAAGGTGAAAACGTTCTCTCGGGGCGGCAGCGACATCACGGGGGCCATTGTCGCCCGCGCCACCAACTCGCGCCTCTACGAGAATTGGACCGATGTATCCGGCTTTCGCATGGCGGACCCGCACATTGTGCCAAATGCCAAGTACATTTCCGAGATTACTTATCAGGAATTGCGCGAACTCGCCTATATGGGGGCCAACGTGCTGCATGACGAGGCTATATTCCCAGTGCGCGAGCCCGGTATCCCCATCAATATTCTAAATACTCGCGCGCCTGAGGAGCCAGGAACGCTTATCGTCGCCAAGCGGGAGCCCAAGACACCGGTGTGCGGCATCGCCGGACAGCGCGGCTTCACGATGATCAATGTGGAAAAAACCCTCATGAACCGCGAACTCGGCTTCGGCCGCCGCGTCCTGTCCGTACTCGAAGAACACGGCGTAAGTTTCGAGCACATGCCCAGCAGCATCGACACGATGTCCATCATCCTCAAAGATGACGAACTCGCTAACCATGGTCCTTCCGTAGTCAAAGGAATTGAAAGGACTTGCGAGCCCGACAATGTCTATCTGACCTCCGGATTGGCGCTTGTGGCCACGGTGGGACAAGACATGGCGGGCCGCATTGGCATGGCGGCCCGGTTAACAGGGGCTTGCGCACGGACGGGCGTCAATCTGCGCGTGCTTGACCAAGGCTCTTCGGAAAACAACATTATCATCGGCGTGGAAGAGCGCGATTTGGAGAAGGCCGTCCTCGCGATCCACAATGAGTTCGCGGAAGTGGAATCGGAAGGCCCCGCGTAAGCGCCTCCGAACGCGTACGGCCGGCATTGGGGAAACTCCGTGCGCGGGCCGATCTGTTCCCGGTTAGCATACCGTTAAACGGAAGCCCACGTCGCTGGTAACGAAAAGCTCCATCTACTGCCACATGTGCCGGGTCAAAGCGCCTAGGAAAGCACATACACCGAATGCATGAATCGGAAAGCCCGCGCACGGCGCGTGAGTGGTACGCCCACAGTTTTGACGCCCTATACCCCATCATCTACGCGCACCGCAGCATCGAGGCGGCCGCGAGGGAGGCCTCGTTCGCGGCGCGGGAACTGGGACTGGGCTGCGAAGACCGCGTGTTGGATCTCGGGTGCGGAGCGGGACGTCACATGGTTCACCTTCAAGGGCGGGTCGCCTCGCTCACGGGGCTCGACTACAGCCAAGCGCTGCTCAAGGAAGCACGGCGCCACCTGACACTTCCGGCCAGGTTGGTGCGGGCGGACATGCGGGCGTTGCCATTCGCCGAACACGCGTTCGACGCGGTCGTCAATTTCTTCACGAGTTTTGGATATTTCGAAGACGATTCGGAGAATCAGGGCGTGGCGCGAAGAATCGCGGCAGTCTTGAGGCCGGGCGGACGTTTCTTCGTGGACTACTTCAACGCGGAATACGCCGTGCGAACCTTGGACCGCCGCTCGACTCGCATGGTGGGCGGCTACGAGTTGCGGGAACGGCGTTGGGTGGACGAACGCGCGCAGCGGCTCAATAAAGTCACCGACGTGTACGCCGCGGAGAGCCACGAAGACACCTACTATGAATCGCTCCGCCTTTATTCGCCCCGCGCGTTCACGGAACTCTTCAGTCAAGCAGGGCTTGAGATTACCCGATTCTATGGCGACTATGGCGGCGGCCCCATGGAGCCGGACCGGGATCGCATGATTGCGATCGGCAGAAAGAGGTAAGACGTGGCGAGTCTGCACGAGGACCATATCGCGGGATGTGGGGCGTTGCGGGAATTTCTAGGCGGACCGCCTCACGAACTGCTGGCTGCTTCCCCCAAGCCCAGCGTATGGGATGCGGCGATCCGCTCGGCGCTCACTACCTATCACCAATCGCTCGGCGGAGAAGTCCTCCGAACGCCGCCCGAGGAAGGATTGGCCGTGGTTACCGGGCAACAGCCCGGGCTGCTCACCGGCCCCCTCTACACGATCTACAAGGCCGCCACCGCCATCCAATTGGCGCGGACCATCGAGGCCCGGACCGGCACTCCTTGTACACCCGTTTTTTGGGTGGCGGATGACGACCACGATTTCGAGGAGGTGCGCCAAGTTCACATCTTGGACAAGCAAGACGCGCCGCGGTTGTTGAACTACGAGCCAGAGACTGAGCCCGCGGGCCGCCCCATCGCGCGCATACCGGCCGAGGCCTCGCTTCACGAACTCGTGGATGAGGCCGCCCGAGTGTCCCGAGGCGGCGAACATCAAGAGGCGGTCACGGCGTTGCTTCACGACACGCTTGATAAAGCTGAATCCTTCGCGGATTGGTTCGCCCGGCTGCTTGCCCGCTTGTTCCAGGGCACGCCGCTGCTCGTTTTTTCGCCCCGCTTGCCCGAAGCGCGCCAGAAAGCGGCGGACATCCTCGAAGCCGAGATCGCGGAGCCCTTGGCCACCACGGCGGCTGTCACGGAGCAAGGCGAACGCCTGGAGCAGTTGGGCTATACCGCTCAGCTCCAGAAAGCCTCCAACGAGTGCGCCTTTTTCGTCGAGGAAGACGGCCCGCGGCGCAAGGTCATTCACGCCAACGGCGCGTTCACATTAGCGGAAACCGGCCAGCAAATAACGGGCGAGGCCATGAGCCGCATGCTCCGGGATCACCCCGGACGGTTCTCCCCTAACGCCGCCCTTCGGCCCGTGGCGCAGCAGGCGCTTCTCCCTGTCGCGGCCTATGTGGCGGGTCCAGGCGAAATAGCGTATTGGGCGCAGTTGAAGCCCGTGTTCGAGCGCCACGAATTGCCCATGCCAACAGTATATCCAAGGGCTTCGTTCGCTCTGATGTATGAGAAACACCAGCAGTTGCTGGAACGCCATGGCCTGAAGCTGGACCATCTCCAGCGCCCCGAGGAAGAACTCGTCGAACAGGCCTTGCGCCGGCATCCGCCGGACAGCGCCATGCTCCCGCTCCTAAACACCTACAAAGAGCGCGTCAGCGAAGAACTAGAGCGGTTCGCTCTCGATTTCGAGGCGCGGGACGCCACGGCGGGCGCCATGGCCGAAAGTATGCGGGAGCACGCCGAGCGGCAGTTTCAACGGATGGAGCGGGTGCTGCTAAAATCAGACAGGGACCACCACGAGACGATAACAAATCAAGTGAAACGCCTACGGAATGTCCTTTATCCCGGCGGCGTTCCCCAAGAACGCCTTTATACCTTGTTTTCATTTCTATTCGAACAAGGACCAGCTTTGATCCAGCGAATCACCGGCGCGGTTGAGCCGGGCCATTTTGAGAAAAAGGAGATTGTGTTGTGAGCGTGGACGTGCTGGCGATAGGCGCACACCCCGACGATGTGGAGGCGGGGATCGGCGGAGTCGTTATTACCTTGACGCAACAGGGCTACCGCGTAGCGGTCCTCGATCTTTCCCGCGGTGAATTGGCGTCGCGAGGCGCCGTGCCGGAACGGGAGGAGGAGGCCCGGGAGGCGGCCCGCATCCTGGGCGTGACCGAGCGCGCAAATGCCTGCCTGCCCGACGGCGGGCTCGCCAACACGGACGATCAGCGGGCCGTGGTGGTGCGTTACATCCGGCATTTTCGCCCACGCATCATTATCGCGCCCATGAACAACGACCGGCATCCCGATCACAACGCCGCCCATGATTTGGTCCACGACGCGAATTTCCTAGCAGGCCTCACGCAGTTTGACGCGCCCCCTCCCCCCCACCGCGCCGCGATTGTGTACGGCTACCGCGTACATGGGGCCAGCGCTGTCCCCGAAATCGTCATCGACATCAGCGAGACCTTTGAGCAAAAGATCGAGGCCATGGCGGCGTACCGTTCGCAATTCTATAATCCGGCCTACGAAGGCCCCCCCACGTACGTGGCCTCAAAAGAGTTTTGGGATTCAGTCCGCACACGGGCCTCGCACTGGGGACACCGGATCAGTGTAAAATACGGGGAGCCTTTGTTCGCCCCACTGCCCATAGGCCTCAACGCGCCCCCCGGACTAAAGGAGTAGCCATGGTTATCGGAATCACCTGTCATCCCAGCGCAGGCGGCAGCGGCATCTTCGCCACGGACCTCGGCGTCGCTTTGGCCGAGCGCGGGCACACGGTCCATTTCGTGACCTATGAGCCCCCCTTCCGCCTGCAGAAGTTCCATGACAACATCTTCTGTCATTACGTCCAGCTAACGAGCTACCCCCTCTTCCGCTTTCCGCCGATGTCCCTGGCCCTGGCCACGAAGATATCCGAAGTCGCCGAGGAATCGGGCGCGGACATCTGGCACGCGCATTACGCCATCCCCCACGCCGCCTGCGCTATTCTCGCCCGGGACATGCTCCCCCCGGAAAAGCGCTTTCACATCGTCACCACCCTGCACGGCACGGACATCACCCTGGTGGGGAGCGATCCCAGCTTTTACCGGCTCACCCGCTACGCCATGCAAGAGAGCGACGCGGTCACGGCGGTTTCGCATTGGCTCACCGACGAAACCCAGCGGGAATTCCAGCTCGAAGAGCCGCCCCAGACCATCTACAACTTCATCGATATCCAGAAGTTCAGCAATAGCCTTCCTTGCCGCGAAATCCTAGCCGAGCCCGGCGAAAAGATCATCATGCATATCAGCAACTTCCGGCCCGTGAAACGCGTCACCGACGTGGTCCGCGTCTTCAAGCGGGTCCTAGACAAGGTCCCCTGCCGCCTCGTCATGGTCGGCGATGGCCCCGAACGCATGTCCGCCGCCGGCGTCGCCAAACAGCTCGGCATCATGGACCGCATCAAGTGGCTCGGCAACCAGGACAACATCGAGAACCTCGTCCCCTGCACCGACCTCATCTTTCAACCAAGCGAACACGAAAGCTTCGGCCTCGTCCCCCTTGAAGCCATGGCCTGCGGCGTGCCGGTGCTCGGGACAGCCAGCGGCGGCGTCAACGAGGTCGTCGAAGATGGCGTCACGGGATACCTGTGCGAAGTCGGCGACATTGAATCCATGGCCGCACGCGCCATCGACATCCTCACGAACACGGACAAAGCGCGCGAAATGGGCCGCCACGGCCAAGAACGCGTCGAACGCTACTTCTCCCGCGAGACCATCGTGAGCCAATACGAGGCCCTCTACGAATCCCTCGCCGGCGCTCCCGCGGCGCACACCCGAGGTTAGGCCTAACCGACAACACCAACACGTTGTGGAAAAGGGGTAAGCGCCGTTCTCCCCCATGGTCCTCCTATCACAAAACGCCCAACCGGCCTCCCGCTCGCGGCTTCGCTCCAGCCGCTGGTTTGCCGCCCCAAGGCGTCGTACGTGAAACTCGTCGTCTCCAACCCCTGGGTGATCGCCGTCAACTCGTTGGCGGCATTGTAGGTTGTTCTTCGTTGCGCCTTGGCGGCTTGGCGTGAGATGAAGCCATGCCTCACGCCACGACGCCACGGCGCAAAGAACTGTTCCTCGCCTTCTGCCGCAATTCCATGCGCGGAGCTGTCTCATCTCTGTTAAGCGGAGAGGGCGTATCGGAAGGGGGAGTAGTAGCGGTGTGGCGCGTAGTACAGCCCGGATTCGCCGTCCCATTGAT
>JAWOFY010000381.1:0-4245 GCA_046497285.1 Candidatus Hydrogenedentota bacterium | reverse complement strand
TTGATGATGTATCCCATCATGGTCAAGATCGATTTCGCCGAGGTGATTCAGGCCGGCAAGAGCGTGAAGCCCGTGAGCTTGACCCTTGCGATTAACTGGCTCATCAAGCCGTTCACTATGTACGGCATATCGCTGTTCTTTCTCGGCACGGTCTTTTATAACCTCATTGGCCCAGAAGCTGTGGACCTTGTGCGGATGCCCTTTGGCCTTGACCTGCCCGTGGGAGCCGAACACGGCGCGGGCACGGTGGTGGAGGTGGAGGGCGTCAAAATGCTCGAGATACCCTTGTGGCGCAGTTATCTCGCGGGCTGCATTCTGCTGGGCATCGCGCCTTGCACGGCCATGGTGTTGGTGTGGGGGTATCTTGCGCGGGGGAATCAAGGGCACACGCTGGTCATGGTCGCCATCAACAGCCTCACCATGCTGTTCCTGTACGGCGCCCTCGGCGGCTTCCTGCTGGGCATCGGCCAAATGCCGGTCCCCTGGCAGGCGTTGCTGCTTTCCATCGGCATCTATGTCGCATTGCCGCTGGTGGCTGGATATTTTAGCCGGATTTGGATCCTGCGCGCCAAAGGCGCCGCCTGGTTCGAGGAACGCTTTCTTCACTACCTTCAGCCCGTGACCATCGCGGCGCTGCTGTTTACCCTTGTGCTGCTGTTCTCCTTCGAAGGCGATGTGATTGTCGAGAACCCGCTTACCATCGTCTACATCGCGATCCCCCTTACCATTCAAACGCTGCTGGTCTTCAGCTTGGGTTACGGCGCCTCGCGCGCTGCAAAGCTAAGCTACGAAGACGCGGCCCCCACGGCCATGATCGGCGCCTCGAACCACTTCGAGGTGGCCTTGGCCACGGCGGTGATGCTTTTCGGGCTTGGCTCGGGCGCGGCGCTGGCCACTGTGGTGGGCGTGCTCATCGAGGTGCCTCTGATGCTGGCTTTGGTCCGCGTGTGCCAGCGGACGGCCCACTGGTTCCCGCGGCGGAAAGGCGCCGGGGAGGAAGCCGAATCCGGCTCGGAGTTGCAACCCGTATAGGTTGAGGAATAAGCGGGGGCGGATATGTCATAATCAACGGCAGACAGGTTCTGAAGGTCTCCCAACGCCAAAAGGGGCGCCATGTTTTCCAAAGTTGTCTACGCCACGAGCCTAAGCGATACGTCGCGCCGGGTGGCCGAAAGCCTTGAAGGACTACGAACGGTGGGAACGCGCGAAATCGTGCTTGTTCACGCCATGGACCCGCGCGGGGTGGGCGCGCTCTATGATCAGCTCAAGGGGGCCGCCGAGGAAGAACTCACCCACCAGAAGGAGGTCCTGGAAGCCGCGGGATTCGAGGTGAGCCTCGAGCTTCGTTTGGGCTTGCCGTACAACGAAATTTTGGAGGCGGCCCACGAACACCAGGCCTCGCTCATCGCGGTGCACACCACTACGGGAAGCCGCGCCGGTGAACTGTTCCGAGGCGGAGTGGCTCATGAGGTCGTCAATAAGTCGACGTTGCCGCTGCTCGTGCTTCGGGCGCAGATGGTGGACGAAGAAGCGGACTCTCCGGGCGAGGTTATCTGCCGCGAGTATTTCACTCATGTGCTGTACCCCACGGACTTCTCCGACACGGCGGAACGCGCCTTGGCGTGGGTGGAGCGCATTGTCGAGGCGGGGTGCTCGCGCGTGACCCTCATGCACGTCCAGGACCGCTCCCGCATTCAGCATCATCTTGAGCACAAGCTGGAAGAGTTCAACCGGATCGACAGCGAACGGCTCGACGCGCTTCAGGCGCGCCTGAAAGCCAAGGGCGAGGTGGAAGTGGACTATGAGTTGTTCTACGGCTCCCCCCCGCAGGAAATCCTCAGGCAAGCCCAGGAGTACGAGTATTCGCTCATTGTCATGGGCAGCCAGGGACGCGGGTTCATACAAGAAGTGTTTCTCGGCAGCGTATCGCACAAAGTCATGAGCTATGCGCCCGCGCCCGTGTTGTTGATTCCCGCCGAACGCGGCTAATGCGTGTGCGGGGTAGCGGCGAGCGTTCGCGGCGTGTTTTATGGAAAGGGTGAAGCGTTATGTTGTTTATTGGGGATTTCCTCGGGCGGTTGAGCGAAGTCATACGGGACCAGATTTTGGTCCTTCCCCCGGATAGCCTGACAGCGCAAATCTACAATATTGTTAACATTGTGTTGCAGCTCTATGCAATGTTTCTTAATACAATGGCCAGCGGCGGCTCGCCCGCGTAAGGGCTTGCGCTCCGCTTGACGCCGGGGCGCGACCTTTCGGAATCGCTGCGTGAATCGCCCGCTGTTATGGTGTGCGCTCGCCTTCGCCGCGGGCATTTATGTGGCCGACGGCGCGCCGGCGGCAGGCGTATCCTATGGTGTCGTGGCTTGTGGCGTGGGGATCGCCGTGACCGGCGCGGGCTTCCTGCGGCCCTCGTTGCGCCACCTGCCCATCCTACTGGCCTTCGCTGGGGCGGGCGCCTTCGTACACGGTTTCCATTACCTCGATTCCCCCGCCGATCCCCTCGCCCGGTACGCCCTCGCGGAAGAAAGCCCCTACCTCACACTGGAAGGCCGCGTCCGGGAGGCGGATATCATCCTTGACGACACAGAATACGCCACCGTAATCGTCGATGTGACCGAAGCGCGCGATGACGGGGAACGGCTCCCGCGGACGGGGCGGGTCCAGGTCCGGTGGTCGGCGCCGAACGGATGGAACAACGCCGAAGAGGGCGAAGCCAGGCCGGTTCTGCCCGGGGAAAAGATCCGGGTTGAAGGCAACGTGAATTACCGGCTGGGACCGGTAAACCACGGCGTTCGCGATGTGGAAGACCATCTCCGCCGCCAGGGCGTGCACAGTATGGTGCGGGTGTACGGGCCCGACGGGGTGGACGTGCTGGAGGCGCCCCCCACGCGGCCGCACCGCTATTGGCCCGCGCGATGGCGGCAGCTCCAAGCCGAACGCTTGAGTGGCATTGTGGCGGAGGCGGCCATTCCCTTGGTGTACACGGTGTGGCTCGGCGACCGCCGGCGCGTGGATGACGAGGACTACGACACGTATCTCCGGGCGGGGACGGCGCATATTCTGGCGGTGTCGGGCATCCATATGGGCATTGTGTTCCTCACCGTGTCCGCCGTGCTTGGCATGTTGGTGAGAAACCGGCGGGTGCGGGCGGTGCTGGTTATTGTGGCGGTTTTTGGGTTCGCGTTGACTACCGGGGCGCGTGTGTCGGCGATGCGGGCGTCGCTCATGGTGGCGGCGTACATGGCGTACGAACTCTTTGACCGTGAGCCGGACACGCCCAGCGCGCTGAGCCTGGCGGGCCTGATCCTTCTCGTGAGCAATCCGGACAGCCTGTTCCAACTAGGGTTTCAGCTCTCGTTCATGAGCGTCGCGTCCATCCTTCTCTTTCACAAACCCATTGAATACCGGCTTGAAGGGCTGCGGATGCCTTGGGCGATGCGCCAAACCCTCGCAGCTACCCTCGCCGTGCAGATACTTCCCCTCCCGCTTCTGCTTCACACGTTCCATGTGCTTCCCGGTCTCGGGCCGCTGGTCAACCTGGCCGTGGTTCCCTTGCTCACCCTCGTGCTCTGGGTGAGCTGTTTTACCGCCGCCGCGGCCTTTGTGTGGGAAGGCGCGGCCCTCATCAGCGGGCACGCGCTCGCCCCGCTGGTTTGGCTTATCGACAGCGCGGCCGGGGCGGTCACAAGCGTTCCCGGGAGTTACTGGCGTGTGGCGGCCCCGCCGGCTTTGTCCGTGGCCAGCTACTTCGGCGGGGTGGCGGCCGCGTGGTATGGCGTCCGGGTGGGAATGGACCCGAAACGCTGGGGAACGGCGCTGGCGCTTGGGCTCGTGGGCGCGCTCATCTTCTGGCGGCCATGGACGCCAGAGCCGGAAATCGTGGTCCTCGATCTGGGCAGCGGTGACGCCATCTTCGTCCGCGCGCCCAGCGGACAAACGCTTCTCGTGGATGGCGGCGACGCCGGACGTTTCGTGGACATGGGCGAGCGCGTGGTGGAACCGTTCCTGCGATCGCGGCAGGTGTCCCGGCTGGATTACGTCGCCGTGACGCATGCGCACAATGATCACATCGGCGGGTTGTTTCATGTGCTGGAGCGCTTTGACGTAGGCCGGGTGGTGTTGTCCGCAACGCCGTCGGGTGAGGATATCGAGGCGGCGTTTATCGCGTTGTGCGAGGCGCAAGGGTCGAACAGCAGCTGCCGACGCGTGCGGTAGAGCGGTTGGGAAGGTTTACCCACTTTA
>JAWOFY010000278.1:0-9322 GCA_046497285.1 Candidatus Hydrogenedentota bacterium | reverse complement strand
TAAATTGTTGGGTCTTAAGCACCGGTTCACGTTGCCCTCGGTGGGCCGGAAAGCGAACTTCATCGTGTTTGAAGTGGACACATCGTCTACGCATTGGAGACCGCTGATTCAAGCGGTCTTTATCAACGGAGATCGAAAGGCGTAACCCTAATCGCCGCGTAAGTGCACTGCACCAGGGATCAAGGGGGATGTTGTTCCCTGGTGCAGCGCACTTACCCGGCGATTAGGGTTACGCCTTTCGGTCTCCGTTGATAAAGACCGCGTGAATCAGGGGCCTCCAATGCGTGGACGATGTGTCCACTTCAAACACGATGAAGTTCGCTTTCCGGCCCACCGAGGGCAACGTGAACCGGTGCTTAAGACCCAACAATTTAGCCGGGATCGTGGTGGCGCTGGCAAAGGCTTCTTTCAGCCCCATATCGGTCACCCGCGTCGCATTCACGACGCCTTGGAGAAGCATAAGGGCGCTGCCGCCTAGCAAATCCGTGCCCGAGAGGACGATCTTGCCCTCCGGCAACAAGGCGACGGGCGAGCCAGCCAGTTCGTATGTACCCGGTTTGCACCCCGCGAGATGGACGCAATCCGAGGTGAGCACCACGTTTTTGGGGCCCTTCGCCCGGACAAATGTCTTCAATACCGCTGGAGGAAGGTGATGAAGGTCGGCGATGAGGGAGGCTGTCAAATGATCGTTGGCGAGCTGCGGCCAAAGGGGATTCTGGTGCCGCGGTATTTCGGGGGCCATGCCGTTGCCGAGGTGCGTGCACATGGTGGCGCCCGCTTCCACAGCCTGTTCGATATCCACCTCGGTCCCGTGATGATGACCCAAGGATACTAGGATGCCGCGCTTGACCACTTCGCTAATGAATTTCGCGGCCCCATCCAGCTCCGGCGCCACCGTGGTGTAAAGAACCCGCTTGTCCGCCGCTTTGAGCAGCCGGTCAAACTCTCGCAAGCTTGGTTTGCGGACATGCTTCTTGGGGTGGGCTCCCCGCGGCCCATCCTTGGGGGACACAAAAGGTCCTTCGAGATGAATTCCGGGGACCGCGTGCGCCACGGTCTTATCTTGCATGGCTTCAGCAATGGCTTTGCACCCTTTCTCCATGGCTCCGAGCGGACCGGTGATGATGGTGGGAACCCAATGGCTCACGCCCCATGCCGCCAGCCACTCGGTGAGGTCGCGCACGTGCTCCGGGGTTACGGCGTCACCCTGCAAATTGATACCGCCAGCCCCGTTCACTTGAATGTCAAACAGTGGGGGCGCAATGATGGAGGAACTGCTTCCAATAGGGTGTTCATTGTCTCTTGCCGGGGAAATGTCCACCACCTTCCCATCGCAGACCGCTACATCGTTCACCCGTCCCTTGCCAAGGAACATCCCCCGAAACACCACCTCTCCCTGTGACATGAACACCCCTTTCCATCCGTTGCGGCTAATGCCCCGCCTACCCCCACTTGTGACGCGGCATCCCCACACCATGGCATGCAGGATACCGAAGCAGAGTGGATTTTGCCCCGGCCGGCCACCATAAGTCAATGTGCTTGACACATACCATGGCGCCGATAGTTTGTAAGCGCCTAAGTCTTTGGGTGGCGGCGAGTTATAGAAGCCAGGCGGCCCGCCACGAGAGGGAGGGGAATGGGCGTCTCCCGGAACCTCTGGGCCGCATGTTGTGTTCCATATACGAAACCGAACATTGACATGGAGCACGGAAAAAAGGGATACTAATGCATGAGAGAAAGCCCGGCTACAGACCGGGCTAAAGGAAAGACAATCGGGGCGCAACAGGTTCAGCCGTTGCGCCTAACCTGCCCAAGGAGGCCTGTATCATGTCATATCGAATCGGACGGAGAGATCTTCTCAAATCACTAGTGGCCACCACGGCCGCAACAGGGCTCGGCGCTTTCGCCGGGAGCCGGCACTGGCCCACCGTTGCCGCGCAAGACGCCACGATGCCCACGCGGCGTCTGGGTAGGACAAACTACGACGTATGCATCTACAGCTTGGGCGGACAGTCCACTCTGGAGCAGGACGGCACGCGGGAGGCCTCGCTTGAAATCATCAACCACGCCTTGGACCTCGGCATAAACTACATCGACACGGCCGAAGCCTATGGCGGCGGGATCAGTGAAACCTACATCGGCGAAGTAATGAACGACCGCCGGGATGAGGTATTCCTGGCCACGAAGACCGGCGACTACAGCTACGATGGCGCATTGCGGTCATGCGAACAAAGCCTCGAACGCCTGCAAACGGACCACGTTGACTTGTATCAACATCACCACGTCAACCGCTCGGAAGAACTGGACGAAATCGAGGAGGGCGCATGGCGAGCCTTCCAACGTCTTCAGGACGAAGGCGTTATCCGCTACAAAGGCATCACCAGCCATACGCCAGCCTTGTTGCTCGAAGCGCTGGAGCGGTTTGACCACGATTGCATGCTGATTCCCCTCAACGCGGCAGATATGGTCCTCAATGATCCCGAAGATATGGATGAGTTCTTGAGCAAAGCCGAGGAAAAAGATGTCGGCGTCATCGCCATGAAGGTGGTCGCCCGAGGCGGAGTCCTCGACCGCGGCTTAAGCATGGAGCAAGCCTTGACCTATACGCTGAGTCATCGCGTGGACACGGCCATCGTCGGCATCACTGAGCCGTGGCAGTTGGACGAGAACGTCGAGATAGCCCAAAACTTCGAGATGCTAAGCGAAGACGAACTCGAAGAAATTCGAGAACTAGCTGAAGGCTAATAGCGCCGTATGTGCAAAAGGGGGCGCGCCCCGTGGGGCGGCCCCCTTCCCTTCGTTAGCCAGCGTGTCTTTCTCCACTCAGCGGACCGCAGTGTCAAGGCCGGTCGCTTTGACCCACGTAGTCAAGGATCGCCCTATATTTCGGGGCCTCAGCAAGGTCTTGCCCCGTTTCCTCTAAAGCGCCCCACATATGCCGAGGTGTCCCCACGCCCACATGCACATAATGGGCGAAAACACCGGAGAAATGGTCATCCATAACCTCGAAGTACTCCATGTACATATCGTACATGGCCTGATCGCGATTGGCGATTACAGCGTTGTCCAGTAGGTGTTGGCCCCCTTCATACGCGATCAGCTCCATCCCCGCTTCCTGAACCTCCCGAGCGTGTTCGCGCACATTCGGCGCGACGCGCTCATGCAAATCCTTTCGTAGCTCGTCGAACACTTCTGAATCGGCGCCATCGGCTTGATGGCCGAAGTAAGGCGCCAAAGCATAGGCATCCGGGCTAATCCCATTGGGATTCACGGTCTCATCCTCCAAGACGGCTATGTGATGACGATACACAGCAAGCCTGCCGGTCTGTCCCGCTAACACCGTCACCAGCCGAGCGCGCGCCTCGCCACTGAATACCTCCTCGAAGTTTTCGAAATGCCGGACCGACGCATAGACGTGATAAGCCCAGCCGCAGTAGTATTGGTTTTCGCCGGGCTCCATGTCTTGGCCGGGAAGGTTGAGTTCCAACCCTTGATCAATGCAATATTGAAACTGATCGAACATCCCATTCCATGTCTCGTTGGAATATTCGACGTATACCTTTAGATCTGGGTCGAGTTCACGTTTAATCAACTCGGCGAGTTCACGCGAGTACTCCCACTCCGCTTTATGGGGAATGCACACCCACAGATCGGCATTCGCCCGGTTGCACAGGTCGATCATCCACTCATACGCCACCTCCGGCGATTGGTTGGGATCATCTTTCTTTTTTCGTTGCGCAAACCGCTCCCGATCGGAATTGTTTACTTTTCCCCAGTCCATGAACCGCAGGGCCTCGTATGGAGCGATCTCCTCCAGAAACCTCGGGTTCCAAGGATTGTCACCGGTAACATTCTCCCGTCCCGCCTCGAAGACGTCGGTGGCTCCATGCCAGTTGATGGACCAAAAATTCGTACCTAGCGGCATCTGGCCGGCCGGCGCGGCCCCCATAACCAGGCATGCCACGCACACAAGCGTTAGAAGTTTGTATCGCACCATTCGTCTTCCTCCGTTCCAATTCGACATTTGATAAGGAAGAAGTCTAAATCGCGAAAGAGAACCTGTCAAGTGGAGTTATCGCCCCTCAAAACGGGATAACTCAGCCTCATTCCTCTTGATGTCCCCCGTGTTTGCGTTTGAACCAAGCAGTTACGCTCACCCCACGGGGAGGCCGTAGCGCCGCCTCTTAAGGGTCTTCGAATTGACATGGATTGGCGCTACACTGGATAATGATGGAAGTCTGAGTTGGTCCGGCTTGGAGCCGGGCAAAACCACGAAGACCACCGGAGCCCGGGCAGGGCGCCCGGCTCCCTCAGCCTAAGGAGGGCACTATCATGTCCCATCGAATTGGACGCAGAGATCTATTCAAATCCTTATTAGCCACCACCGCCGCCACGGGGCTCGGCGCGTTCGCCGGCGGCCGGCATTGGCCCGCTCACGCCGTGGAAAACGCCGCGCTGCCCAAACGCCGGCTCGGCAAGACAGACTATGAAGTGGGGATTTTCAGCCTCGGCGGACAGTCCACCCTCGAGCAGGAAGGCACGCGGGAGGCCTCGCTTGAGATCATCAACCACGCTTTGGACCTCGGCGTCAATTACATTGACACATCTAACCGTTATGGAGGGGGCGTCAGTGAAACCTACATCGGCGAGGTGTTGAAAGATCGCCGCGACGAGGTGTTCCTGGCCACCAAGAGTCATAACTACAGCTACGATGGCACAATGCGATTGTGCGAACAGAGTCTGGAACGCTTGCAGACCGACCACATCGACCTGTATCAGCATCACGGCGTGGATGAGTTCTCCGAACTGGACCAGATTGGCGGCGAGGATGGCGCGCTGCAGGCCTTCAACCGGCTTCAAGACGAAGGCGTCATCAGCTTCAAGGGCATTACAGGCCATACGCCCGCTTTAATGACCGAGGCCCTCGACCGCCATGATTACGACTGCGTGTTGATCCCGCTCAATGCCGCCAATATGAACCTCAATGGCCCGGAGGATATGGATGAATTCCTCGAGAAGGCGGCCGAAAAGGATGTGGGCGTCATTGCCATGAAGGTGATTTCGCGGGGCGGTGTGCTCGACCGGGGGCTGAACATGGAGCAGGCCTTGACCTACACGCTGAGCCATCCCGTGGCCACGGCGATTGTTGGCATCACGGAGCCATGGCAGCTCGATGAGAACGTCGAGATCGCCGAGGCATTCGAGGCCTTGAGCGACGAGGAACTCGAGGAAATTAGGGAACTCGCGCGGGGATAGTGGTCCGTCCCATGCGAAGCGGCGCCTGGGAAGATAAGTGGCGGGGAAACCCCTATTGCCCGGTGTTTCCCCGCCTTTTATGCGGGCGCGGGCGTTTCTCGGGTTCATGGGCGAATACCGGGGAGTAGATGCGTCACGGCGGCAGTCTTAGCTATCTTTGGTTCACTACAAGCCAAGATAGGAGACTGCCGCCGTGACTGCTTATAAGCTTATCAAAGACACAGTTGTCCTAAACATGAAAGAGGGATGCCGATTCAGTTCAGTGGGGCCGTTTAATCGTGAGGTCTGCAATGAGCCCGACCTGAGATGACGTGCGGGACAAGAAGAGCGTTTCGCGATTAGCCAACGCCGCCCAGATCACCCGCGCGACCGAGTTCAGCGGCGTAAGCGCCTCCAAATCCCCCATCACAAAAGACTCGACTTCCTATTAAAATCTACACAATGCGCCATCATCCAAAATCTTCAGATAAACGCCCTAAGAAACACCTTATGTTGTGGAATAAATACGTTAGACCACAAAATGGCGAAGTTGTCTACGTTTTTGCTAAGCCAAGTACGGTAGTCAGAGCTTTTGGGAAGTCCCTTACCAAGGGGAGTTTTTCGTACCGCCGGCATCTTGCCGGCAAAAAAACATGTGGAGACGGCGATATATAGGCCGGCGGAACGCCGGCGGTACGAGGGGGGGCATCAAGCGGAATGTAGAACACCTCAAAGCGGCGGGGCGCCGCTTCTACGACTTGGCCTCTTACATACCGGCCCTTACGGGGCGCCCCCTTACGAAGAGGTTCGTACCGCCGGCATCTTGCCGGCAGAAAAACATGTGGAGACGGCGATATCTATGCCGGCGAGATGCCGGTGGTACGAGAGGGCCATCCTTCCGAAGGCGGACGTGGGGGTAACTTGGGCTGCGGCGTTGACGTTGGTATACTCCCCGCATCGTTGAAGAGGAGAGGTTTGTTTATGCGCATCTTGGTTACGGGGGGAGCGGGCTATGTGGGGGCGGTGTTGGTCCCCCGGTTGTTGGAGGCGGGGCACGCGGTGCGCGTGTTTGACCGGTTTTGTTTTGGGGAAGAGCCGTTGGAGGCGGTGCGGGATCATCCCCGGTGCGAGCTTGTTCAGGGGGACATCCGGCGGTTGCAGGAGTCGGCGGGCCTGTTTGATGGCGTGGACGCCGTCATCCATCTCGCCGCCGTGTCCAATGATCCCTCTTGCGGGCTGAACCCGGATCTCGCGCACGACGTCAACGTGGAGAGCACGCGGGAACTCGCCAACCACGCCGCGGAGCGCGGGGTGCGGCGGTTTGTGTTCGCGTCGGCGTGCATGGTGTACGGGCAGGGCGTTTTCTCGATCGTGGACGAGGCCAGCCCGGCGAACCCGGTCTCGCCGTATGGCGAATCGAAGAAGGCGGCCGAGGGGGCCTTGCTCGCGGCGCACAGCGGGCATTTCGAGCCGGTCATCCTGCGTTTGGCGACGGTGTACGGCTGGTCGCCCCGGATGCGCTTCGACCTCGCGGTCAACCAGATGGCGGCGACGGCCATGCGCCAGCAGCGCATCACGGTCATGGGGGGCGGCCAGCAATGGCGGCCTTTCGTTTACATCGGCGACGCGGCGGCGGCGTTGGAGCAGGCGGTTACAGCGCCCACGGAACGGGTGAGCGGGGAAATCTTCAATGTAGGGAACGAGGCGTCGAACTACCGTATCGCGGACTTGGCGGGGGATATCGCCCGGCATTTCCCGGGCGTGACCGTTGAAACGCCCAAGAACGACGAGGATCCCCGGAGTTTTCGCGTGGATTTCCGGAAATTGCGGGAGGTGTTGGGCTTCACCTGTCCCGCGAGGATCGAGGGCGCGCTGCCGGAGCTGGAGGAGAAGCTGGCCGATGAGGGCCTGGATCCCTTTGCCGATCGCTATTTCAACGTCCGCTGCTGGCAGCACTTGCTCGAAACGCCCGTGGAGGACGGCGGCGAACCCATCGCGGCCCGGTTCATCCCGTTGGCGAAACCTTCGCTGGGGGAGGAAGAAGAGCGGGCCATGATCGAGGTGATGCGTAGCGGCTGGCTCACGACGGGCCCGCGCACGCAAGCCTTCGAACGCAGCTTCGCCGCGTACGTGGGGGCGCAACACGCCGTGGCGGTGTCGTCGTGTACAGCGGCGCTGCACCTTTGTCTTGCGCATCTCGGCGTGCAACCCGGGGGTGAAGTCATCACGTCGCCCATCACGTGGGCGAGCACGGGGAACACGGTGGTCAACATGGGCGCGCGGCTTGTGTTCGCGGATGTGGAGCCCGCCACGCTAAACATCTCGCCCGAGGCGGTGGAGGCGGCCATCACGGAGCGGACGCAGGCCATCATGCCGGTCCACCTCGCGGGCCAGCCCTGTGATCTCGACGCGTTGCGCGCCATCGCGGAGCGCCATGGCATTCCCGTGGTGGAAGACGCGGCCCACGCCCTTGGCGCGGCGTATAAGGGCCAGCCCATCGGCAGCGGCCCGGCGCCGGCTTGCTTCAGCTTTTACCCGATTAAGAACATCACCACGGTCGAGGGCGGGTGCATCGCGGTGAACAGCGAGGAGAGCGCCAACCATTTGCGCCGCCTCGCCGCCAACGGCATGACCGCCATCGCCTGGAACCGGTACGGCCGTAGCGCGGCGGGGGGACCGCCGCAGGTGGTGGAGCCCGGCTTCAAGTATCACCTCAACGACCTTCACGCAGCGATAGGCATCGAACAGCTCAAGAAATTGCCCGGCTTCATGGAGAAACGCCGCCGGTTGGCGCAGCTCTACCTGACGGCGCTCGCGGAGATTGACGAGATCGACACGCTCCAGGTCCAGCCCGATATCGAGCACGCCTGGCACCTGCTCATCGTCCGGCTCAAGCTGGACAGGCTCACCCGCACGCGCGACGAAATCGCCCAAGCCTTGCGGCGGGAAAACATCGGGACGGGGGTCCATTTCCTTGGGCTTCACCTCCACCAATACTACCGCGAGACCCTGGGCTACCGGGCGGACGATCTGCCCGAGGCGACCAAGGCGTCGGAATCTATCCTGTCCCTCCCCCTCTACCCCGCCATGACCGAGAGGAACCTCTGGGAAGTGGTGGAAGCCCTCAAGAAAGTATTGGCGTTCGCCAAGAAAGGCGCCTAGATGACGTTTCAAGACAACGTAGTGTTTATCACCGGGGCTTCCTCCGGCATTGGAGAGGCCCTGGCCCGGGAAGCGGCGGCGCAAGGCGCGCGGGTGGCCCTCACCGCCCGGCGAGAAGAACGGTTGCAGGCGCTGAAGACGGAGTTGGAGGGCCAAGGCGCCAAAGTTATGGCGCACGTGTGTGACGTTACCAACCGGGCGGACATCGACCACGCCGTCGACCAAACCGTGCAGGCCTTCGGCGGCATCGACATGACCATCGCGAACGCGGGCTTTGGCCTCAATGGGCTGTTCGCCAATCTCGATACGGACGCGTTCCGGCGGCAGTTCGACACCAACGTGTTCGGCCTCATCGACACCGTCTACGCCACGCTGCCCCACCTCGAAGCGAGCCAGGGACGGCTGGGGCTGGTGTCAAGCGTGCTCGGACGTTTCGCCATGCCCGCCATGAGCGCGTATTGCGCGAGCAAGTTCGCGGTGTGCGGGTTGGCCGAGGGCTTGTATTACGAGCTGCGGGAGCGGGGCGTGTCGGTTACATGCATCAATCCTGGCGTGGTGGAAAGCGAGTTCCGCCAGCGGGACGACACCGGCGCCATCAATCCGGAGCTAGAGGATCCCGCCCCGGCGTGGATCCGCGTCCCCACGGACAAGGCCGCCCGCGCCATGCTCCGCGCCCTCGCCGCCCGGCGCCCGGAGGCAACCATCACGGGCCACGGCAAGCTCCTTACCGCCGCGGCGCGCCATTTCCCGCGCACGTTCCGCGCATTGACGGCCCTCGCCAGCCGCGGCCGGCTGGAACAGATCGAGCGACCTGTCTTTGGTCTATGGAGGGTTTACCCCCCCACCTGTCTATGCAAGTTCTTAGTTAAAAATCAAAATATGTTTAATGGCCTCTCGCCAACCTCTTCTGTCGTCTATTTTTCCG
>JAWOFY010000472.1:0-7510 GCA_046497285.1 Candidatus Hydrogenedentota bacterium | reverse complement strand
CGGCGCGGAACGCACGGGCTGTGTGGGAGGCCACACGCTCTATGGCGTCCGCGATGGCGTCGAAGCGAGCGGGTTCGATGCTTCGAAGGGTGCCCTCCATGATGGCGGTGTCCGGAATGACGTTTGTCGAGCAACCCCCGTGAATCGAACCGATGGTGACGACGCCCGCCTCGCAAGGATCCAGCTCGCGGCTTACAATGGCCTGCAGGGCGGTGGTGATGTGCGCCGCCACGAGGATGGGATCCACCCCGTCGTGCGGGGCCGCGCCGTGGCATCCCTTGCCGCGCACAGTGATGCGGAAACAGTTCGCCGAGGCCATCATCCAGCCCGGCCGCACGGCGATGCGTCCCAGGGGCAAGCTGGGCCATCCATGCAACGCGAACGCGGCGTCCACGCCGTCGAGCACCCCTTCCTCCACAATGAGCCGTCCCCCTGCGGCGAGTTCCTCCGCTGGTTGAAAGACGCACTTCACGGTCCCGTGCAAGCGATCCCGGTGTTCCATGAGCGCATGGATGGCGCCGCACAGGCACGCGCTGTGGCCGTCGTGTCCGCAGGCGTGCATCCGTTCGGGAATGGCGGACGCGTAGGGGAGGCCGGTCTGTTCATGGATTTCCAGGGCGTCCATATCGGCCCTTAGCAACACCGTGGGCCCACCCTTGGGGCCCTCCAACGTGACCACAATCCCTGTGCCGCCGGCGTGGCCCCGGGTATATGGCGCGCCCAAATCGTCCAGAAAACGCGCGATCCGGTCCGAGGTCCAGTGTTCTTCAAAGCGTATCTCGGGATGGGCGTGCAATTCGTGGCGCAATTCAATGAGTTTGGGCAGGATGGTGTCTAGGGCTGGCTTTAGTTCGTCATGCATGAACCACCTCCGGCAAATGGGGATGTGAACGCGGAATTGATTTCGCGGGGCCGTGGATCTCTGGGAGAAGCTTAGCATGGCGCCGTCCCAACGCGCCACCGGCGCGCTCTCTTGCCGGGTTCGCGCAGGGTCTCCCTTCGTGTAACTATGCAAAAGGACGTACGGCGTCAAGAGGCCGATTGTGAATAAACCGAGCCCCGACGCATTGCGTTGTGGCGGGATGCTGTGAAACAATACGACGCTGTGCGATGGCGGGCGTTTTGCGCCCATCTAATTCCAAGGAACCACGATGGGACCTGAGCAAAAAGGGTGTTGAGCAATATGGATAGAATAAACGGCCCCGCGCGTGTGGTGTTGTTTTTAATGGCCGCGCTTGTCGTTGGGGGATGCGCCACCGGACCCGGCGCTGTCCCATACGACGCCTTCCGTAGCGTTCGTGAAGCAGATCACGAGCGTCCCGGCGAATGGCGGATTGAGGACAACCGCATGGTGAACGTCATTCCGGAAGAAGCGGCGTCCGACGCTGTAGCGACGGGACAAGAGGGCGCTAGCATGGCCTTGGTCGAGGGGTTCCGCGCCCAGGATTTAGTGGTGCAAGGGCAACTCGGGTTCGAGGGGTATGCGGCGCCTGCCCTCGTGTTTCGGGCGCAGGAGGAGGATGGCGTGGTGGACGCCATGTACATGCTGGTGGTGAACACCGACGGCGTGTTCCTCTGGCGGCTGCTCGACGGCAATTGGACGGCCATCGTACGCCATTATGTGCCGTTGCCGCCGGAGAGGATGCATACGGTGCGGGCCGAGGCGCGCGGAGACACGATTGAGGTTGCGTTGAACGGAGAGGACCTTTTCGATACGAATGACACGCTTCTCATGCAAGCTGGCGGAGCCGGGGTAAGCGCCCGCGAAGGCGTGTGTTATATCGCGGATGTCGGAGTAGAGAGTCTGGATTAGGGAGGTTGTATTTCGTGGCGGGCTATTCTTCCTTGTGGAGCTTGGCGATCCTTGGCGCGTTCCTGTGCGCGGGAGCGTGGATCCTTCCGGCGGGCGCGGCTACCTTTGAGGGGGTGGTGCTGGGACCTGACGGGGATCCGGTGGAAAATGCGCAGGTCTTCATCGAGCCCGGCGTGGACCATTCCCTTCGAAGGACCGAGACGGACGCAAGCGGACGGTTTGCCTTTGAAGACGTTCGCAACGGGCGCATTGGACTTTTCGCGGTAGCGGATAATGCGTCCTTTGGCGGTAAGACCGTGACGGCCGTGTCGGGGGCGCGGGAGACCGGGTTGCAGGTACGTCTTGGCGAATCCGCGACGGTGCGGGGGAGAGTGCGCGATGCGGACGGCGCCGCTGTGCCCGAAGCGCGCATTACGAGGGTGGCGCTTCTGCAAGAAGACAAGGTTGGCATCCCCCTGGCCAAATTGCGCGCATTCGACTTCTCCGAGCCGACCTCGGATGAAGACGGCCGTTTCCAGATCCCGAACATGCCCCAGGGGGTGGAACTGGCGATAAAGGTGGGCCATCCCAGCTACGCACAGACAAGCGTCATGGGCGCCCGCGCGGAGACGCAACCCGTCGAGGTGACCCTTGAGCGGGGCGTCTTGGTCCAGGGCGAGGTGGTGACCCGGGGAGATGAGCGCCCCGTGGCGAACGCGTTGGTGCGTTTCTCCAGCGCCGAGCCGCCGCATGACACGGCGTTGGCGCAAACGAATTTTCAGGGCGGATTCGCCGTGCGCCTCAATCCCGGCGGCTACGTGTTCCGAGCCGATGGCGAGGCGTATGCAAGCCCAAGCTGGCAACAAGTGGTGCTGCCGGATGACCGTGCTCAAGTTCAAGTTAAGCTTCGGGTGGCCGGCAAAGGAAGTATTGAAGGGGCGGTTCGGAACGCGCGCACCGAAGCTCCTGTCACGGGCGCGCGCTTGATCTTGGAAAGCGGCGGCCAACAAGCCGAGGCTGTGCGCACGGGCAACGACGGGACCTTCGAGCTACCCGCGGTCGAGGGCGAAAATGTCTTGCGCCTGGATCAGGCGCCGGGTTATCTGCAACCTTCGACACCCGCCTACCGCGTTGACGTCCAAGAAAACGAGACGACCGAACTCCCCACGATTTGGCTGGCCCCTATCCCCGACTATCGCGTTACGGTCGTGGATGAGGATGAAGAGCGCGTCCCGGGCGCCGTAGTGATAATGGCGCGTCCAGCCCAGTTGGGGTGGCATATCGCGGATGAGGCTGGGGTGGTGAATCTGGAATTCTCCCAACTTTCCCAAGGAACTCCCATTGGCGTCGCCTATCATCCCACGCAGCCTCTCGGAGCCTTGTTCACGTTGCCGGAAAGACAGGAGGAGGCGCTTGTTCAGCTTTCCTCATTGCAAGAAGTCCGCGGCGAGGTAATGAACGCCCAAGGCCGGGGCTTGGAAGGTTTGGTGACGGCCTTGGCGTTCACTGGAACCGGAGAGAACGGGCAGCCTGTGCTGCTGACCCAAACCGTGAGCAGGTCCGGCGGCGGCGCCGTGTTTCCGGGAACGCCCGGCGACGCGCCGCTGTCTCTCCTAGCTCAAGACGCGCAGGGCCAGTTCGGCCGTTCGGAAAGGTTTCGGACGGAAGAAGTGTCCGGCGCTATCGAGGTGCGGGTGGATGAAGCCCAGGAAGCCGCGTCGGTGCTGGGGGACACGCTTACGTTGGAGAATATGTCTCCCCTGAATGAGGCCGCCCGCGCGATTAGCGATTTCACGGGACCCTTCGTCGCGGTATTTGCCGAACCAGGGGAGGCCGCCATGCTTGCCGAGAGCCTCGCCCAGCTGCGCGAGGTCTACAGCAATCAGGAGGCGCGCTTTGTCCTTGGAGTGTCCGGCGAGCATGGTGAACTTGAGGGAGACGAGAGCGCCGGTCCTGTGTTCCAGGGCGAGGCGCCGGGCAGCGCGTCGGTCTATCTCGTGAATCGCGAGGGGAGCGTGGTGTACGAGACGCTGGGACTGCCCAGTCCGCCCGCTATCCAACGGCTATTGGCGGACAATTGAGCGAAACGATGGTTTCACACGAGCACATCAAGCGAATGGGAGATTTCAGCGGGATTATGCGTGTTTTAGTTGTTTTGGCGGTGCTTATTCCGGCTTTCTTGATGGTTGCGCCCGCTTGGGCGGAACCATTTGAGGTGTCCGGCGGAGTGATAAGTTATACGCGCGAGCCTGTGGAAGGCGCCTCCGTATGGCTGGTCCAAGATCGGCAGGTGGACCGAGTGGAAACCGATGCCGAGGGAAGCTTCCGCTTTAATGGCGTGACCGTCGGTCCCGCCTCCGTGGTGGCGCTGAAAGAGGGATACGCGCTGGGGGGAGCGGACATTCGCGTGTCGGATTCTGTCGAAGTAGATGTGATGCTCGCTCCCGCGGACGATCTTACCGTTCGGGTGACCAACCCCCAACATAGACCCGTGTCTGGGGCTTACGTGAAAAGCCTGCGTATAGGGGGTGAGTTTACCGTGTCGGTGGAGGAATTGATGGAAGAGGGTTTCCCCCGCCTACGGAGCGATGATGAGGGGTTTCTCACCATCCCACATTTGCCCCAACAAAGCCACATAGCGTGCCGCCTTTATCATCGGGATTACGCCGAGAGCCATGTCGCCTACTTGCCGGTGGGGCGAATCGAGGATCAGGACATCCTTCTCTATCCCGGAGTTACGCTCGAAGGCCGGGTGACGGGACCGGACCAAGAGGGCGTGAGCGGGGCGCGGATAAAGCTTTTTCGCGTCGGCGGAGGAGGCCGGCGGGAGTTCGCCAGTGAATTCACGGATCCCGAGGGCTTTTACCGGATGAATGCGCGGCCGGGCGAATACTATCTTACCGCCGACCATCCAACCTTTGGCGCGCCGAAACCCGTGGAAGTGGCGTTGCGGCCTGGCGATGAAGAGGGCGCGCGCAACATCGAATTGCAATCCCCCCGGTATATCGAGGGCGCCGTAGTGGATCCCGACGGCGAACCCATGGCGGGCGTGGACGTGGCCTTTCTGGGGGAAGAAGGAACCATGCACACCCATACCTGGACCGCGGCCAACGGGGAGTACGAGCTTCAGGTTGGGCTGGAGCAAGGGGCTGTGCGGGTGTTCCCGCCCAGTGGTTACATCACGGATGCTTTTTCCGATGTGCTTGTACAGTTTGATGGCGCCGAACGAATCAACTTGGACCCATTAGAACTCGACCCATTGCCCGAGATTCGCGGGCAAGTCGTGGATGCGCAAGGGGAGCCGCAACCGCACGTAATCCTGTCCACACGGGACTTGGAGCAGCCGCTATGGTTCTTGACGGACGAGGAAGGGCAGTTTAGCATCCGGTTGCCCCGCGTGCCCGACGATGCCGAGGCCACATTCGAGGCCGAGCACGCGCTGCGGTTTCAACGGGGGGAGTTTACCGTGGACTTGCGGGATCCCGCTCCCATCCAACTGGAGCTCGAACCCTTTGAGCCGCGTCTTAGAGAAAGAGACGAGGAAAGGCCAGACGGCAACCGCTTGAGCCGGATCATTGGAGAAGATGCGCCGCCCGTTCGCGCCGATGAATGGTGGAACAGCGATCCGCTTGACACACAGGAGATGCGAGGAACCGTCCTTGTTCTGCTGTTTTGGGGCGGCTTTGACCACCTTGGCGAAGGGCGCAACGTTCTGGAACACGTACGCGCTCTTCACGCGCTATATGAAGATGTGGACGACGTGGAAATCATCGGCGTTCATGACAGTAGTCTCGAGGCGGACGATGTCGAGTACTATGTGGACGAATATGGAATCCAGTTTCCGGTGGCCCGCGATGTCGATACGGCGGAAACCTTCCACCGTTTCAACATCACGTATATTCCAGAAGTGGTCTTGATTGATCGCCGTGGCCGGGTGCGCTTTCACGACGTGGAACATCAATTGTCCGAACTCATCAAAGTGCTGCGCCGGGAAGGACGGTAAGACAACGCTCATCCAAACAAAGAACACCCCACGATTCCGCCGTAGAGTGAAGCGTGGGGCAATTTCACTTTTGAGAGATCAACCGGCTAAGTGCGCCTCGTGCCGGGCGGTGTTACTGTTGAATCGCGTTGGCCCTGCGTTGCAGGATGGCCTTCTTCCGTGAGGCATTATTCCGGTGGATCACGCCTTTGGACGCCGCGCGATCAATATGCGACAAGGCGCGGGGCAGTTCTTCGCTAATGGCGGCCGGATCGTTCTTCTGGATGGCCTCTTCGGCGCGTCGAATATGGGTTTTCATGCGGGACTTAACGCTCATATTGCGTTCCCGCCTCAGCTCATTGACACGAATACGTTTGCGGGCAGACTTGATGTTGGCCATTACGCTCTCCGTTGGTTAATTCTACTTGTCCACATCAGCGCAGTGAGTGTAGCAAAAGGGAAGCGGCGGAATCAAACCACCGAATCACGCCAAGGCGGATTTCCAAAAACACGCTCGATAAGCCAGGAGTTCAAGGCCAGTTTGGGCCATTTTGTGAGGCAAACTGATCCGTGCGGGAGTTTTTGGAAAGTCCCCGGCGTGGAAATTGCAACCTTTCCCAGCGGATTTTTGATCAATAGGGTGTGGGCTCTATAATCTGCTTCGAATGCCTTCGAATAAACGTACAGGAGCGGACGCGCATGGCGGATAAGAACGAAAGCAAACGGCCTGGTTACGGGGACTACATCCCGGGCGAGGCCCTCGTGAAGCAGGATATCATCACGCAGCAAGAACTGGAGGACGCGCGCGCCAAGGAGGAAGAGAGCGGCACCCCCTGGTACCGCCAATTGCTTCATAGCGGCAAGATCACGTTTGAAGTGCTTGAAGACATCCTCTATCACGAATTCCACCCGAAATCGGTTCGGCAGGAACACGATCAACTGGGCTGGACCCTGGTCGATATGAAGGCCATCTCCCAGCAACAACTCGAGGAGGCCCTGGAGGAACAACGGCGAAACGGGCGCCTGCTGGGCAATATCCTGTTGGATCGGGGGTGGGTGACGCGCCGCACGATTGCCAAGGCGTTGAGCAAGCAGTACCGCATGGAATTCGCGGAGGCGGATCAAACCCCGAGCGAGCCCGAGGCGCTCGAGGCCGTGCCGGAAAGCATGGCGCGAAAGAATAACATGCTGCCCGTCCAGCTCGAAGGAGATAAGCTCACGGTCTTAGTGAATACGCCCCAAACGCGCGACGCCTTGAGCAACGTGGGTGTCCTGTTGGGCAAGCGGATTCATCCCATCCTAACCGACATCGAAGACATGCGAGCCGAGATCCAAGCCCGCTACCGGGACAAGAAAGGGCGTTCGCTGTTGGGGTTCAAGCGCACTGCCAAAGAGGCCAGCGCGGAGAAGGGGGGGCGGTTCAAAAAGCGGAAGGACAGGCAAGAAGAAACCGGGGCCGGCGCGCCTGGCGAAGGGGGAAAAGCCGAAGGCCGACGTTTCGAGCGTATCGCCCAAGAGGCCTCGGGGGCGCCCGTGGTGAAGCTGGTCTCCACGATTATCGAGGGCGCGGCGAATAGCGGCGCCACCGATATTCACCTCGATCCCCAAGAGCCAGAAACGCGGGTGCGCTACCGCATT
The DNA here is from genome assembly GCA_046497285.1 of Candidatus Hydrogenedentota bacterium. Taxonomy (GTDB): domain Bacteria; phylum Hydrogenedentota; class Hydrogenedentia; order Hydrogenedentales; family SLHB01; genus SKRY01. Next base: position 98 of record JAWOFY010000472.1, on the reverse strand, counting down.
GACGGCGTTCTGCATGACATCATGAGCATCCCGAAGAATATCGAGGCCGCCACGGTCTCCCGCATCAAGATTCTGGCGGACCTGGATATTACCGAGAC
>JAWOFY010000219.1:0-10677 GCA_046497285.1 Candidatus Hydrogenedentota bacterium | reverse complement strand
GTTTGGGCTGGGCGCTCTACTCGCAAGGCCAGGCCCTGCGGCTCATGTATGCCGGCAAGATGCCGGCGGTACGTTGGTTGAGCATGGCTAAGGTATCCGGCGATTGGGGATGCGGCGTTGGAGCCATGAAACACAGAGCGGGCGGCGGACTCCCTATTGCTTGGGAAACCCGCCGCCCGTATTGTTTCTATCGCGCCGCGAACGCTGCTTTACTCGACTTCCGCTTCGCCCAAGTCCACCAGTTCAATACGCGCACGGGCCGCGCCGTCGCCGTGCCGGTGGTCCAGACGGAGGATGCGCGTATACCCGCCGGGGCGTTCGGCGTACGTGGGCCCGAGTTCGGCGAAGAGTTTGCGCACGGTGTCGTCGTCGCGCAGGATGGCGAAGGCGCGGCGCCGGTTGTGCAGCGTATCATTCTTCGCCAGGGTGATGAGCGGTTCGGCGAAGCGCCGCAGCTCCTTCGATTTCGCCATGGTGGTGGTGATTGCGTGGTGCTGGAACAGCGCCAGCGTGAGGTTTTTCATGGTGGCCTTGCGATGAGCGGTGGTCCTTCCCAACCGCCGGCCTGCTTTACGATGCCGCATGGACGCCAATCCTTTCTGCGTTTAGTTTGATGCTATACGTTCCAGCCCCTGAAGCGGAGCGGCGTTTTCCTTGAATAAACGCCGGGACGATTGCCCGGTTTCTATCGTTCATCTTCCAGCTCAGACAGCTCTTCCTCGCCGGTTGACTCTTCTTCGGCCTCCTCCACCGCCTCATCCTCGTCGGCCGGGTAGGCTTCGGCTCCCTCGTCCGCTTTCTCTCGCTGTTCCTTTTCTGATTCTTCGGGAGCTTCCGCTCCGCCGACGCTCATGCCAAAGGAGAGTCCCATCGGCTCAAGTTTGGACTTGATCTCGTCCAGGGACCGCTTGCCGAAGTTGTGAAGCTTCAGCATCTCGGCTTCACTGTGCCGGATAAGGTCGCGCACGGTTTCGATGTTCTCCGCCTTAAGGCAATTGGCCGACCGCACACTCAGTTCAAGGTCCTCGACGGGCTGATTGAGTTTGCGATTCAGCTCGGGGTCCGAGCTGTCCCACGCGCCAGCCTCGCCGCCTTCGCCTTGCTGCTGAACGAAGATGCTGAAGTGCTCGATGAGGAGTTGGGCCGCCTGCTGCACGGCGGCCTCGGGCTTGATCGAGCCATTGGTCCACACGTCGAGCACCAGCCGGTCGTAGTCCGTCTGCTGTCCGACACGCGCGTCCTCGACCAGGAAATTCACCCGTTTCACGGGCGAGAAATTCGCATCCAGGTACACCGTCCCAATAGCGGCGTGTTCAAGTTCAAAATTGTCCGCCGTGACGTACCCACGCCCGCGGCTCACCTTGATGTCCATCTCCAGTTCGGTCGAATCGGATGTACACGTACAAACGAGCAAGTCGGGGTTGTAGACTTCGACATCCGCATTCTTGAAAACCTCGCCGGCATACACCTCGCCAGCTCCGGAATGCTTAAAGGTAAAAATCGTGGGCTCTTCGGTTTTTAGATGGAGGTCACACCGTTTCAAGTTGAGCACGACATCGGTCACGTCTTCCTTGACTCCTGGAATCGCGGAAAACTCATGTTTAACCCCCTCGATACGCAGGGCGGTAACCGCCGATCCTTCCAGGCTCGCCAGGAGCACGCGCCGAAGGGCGTTGCCGATCGTCGTGCCATAGCCTCGCTCGAAAGGTTCAATTTGAAAGCGCGAATAGGTGTCGGTGGCCCCATCCTCGATCTTGACCCAGTTTGGTTTTACAAACTCTTGTGCGATCATGAGTTCCAGTCTCCAGGGAATGAGGGCTCGCCGGGTCTGCCGGCTTGTTACGTGACGTGGCGCCCGCTGTCGTTTCGCCGGCTGCCGGGCCGGTTAAGCGCCACGCCGGGACCGAGGGAAGGCGAGCGGCCTGGGCCTCTCGGCCAATAGTTGAAAGTGGGCACAATACGCCCGTGCGCCACGCGCGCGCTTGGCGCGACTCGTGACGCCGGGCACGCAGGCTCAGACGCGGCGGCGTTTTCTTGGACGGCACCCGTTGTGGGGAATGCTTGTAACGTCCCGGATGAGGGTCACGTCAAGACCGGCGGCTTGAATCGCCCGAATCGACGATTCCCGGCCGGCCCCGGGTCCGTTTACAAACACTTTCACCTCTTTAAGGCCCATCTCGCGGGCGCGTTGCGTCGCCGCTTCCGCGGCCACCTGGGCGGCAAAGGCGGTGCTCTTACGCGACCCTTTGAACCCGACTTGCCCCGCGCTCGACCACGACACCACATTACCCTGGTTATCGGAGATGGATATGATCGTATTGTTAAACGTCGCCTGAATATGAGCGACCCCCGAGGTTACATTGAGTGTGGTGCGCTTTTTCCGGCCTTTAGCTTTTCGTTTATCTTTCGCCACTGAGCGCGATCTCCTACTTCTTTCTTACGGTTGTGCGGCGGGGCCCCTTACGCGTCCGGGCATTGGTGCAGGTCTTCTGCCCGCGCACGGGCAAGCCTCGTTTGTGCCGGATGCCCCGATAGCAGTTGATGTCCATCAAGCGCTTGATGTTGGCCATGGTCTCCCGCCGCAAATCGCCTTCGACGGTATAATTGTTCTGAATGGAGGCGGTCAGCCGGTTTGCATCCTCATCGCTGAGGTCCGAGACGCGGGTTCCGGGGTCAATGTTGGTCTCCGCCAGCACGCGCCTCGCGCGCGTTTCTCCCATGCCATAAATCTGTTGCAACGCCGCCACAATCGTTCTCTTGCGGGGAAGGTCGACGCCGATCACTCGTGCCATGCCTGTGTGCTCCTGTCCGCCCTACCCTTGGCGCTGTTTGTGTTTGGGATTGCTGCAAATCACCCGCACCCGGCCATGGCGCCGGATGATCTTGCATCGCTCGCAAATCTTGCGTGCCGAAGCTCGAACTTTCATTGTGGTGTATTCCTCCGCCGCGCGGCGTGCGCCGCTGGCACTCCATGCGCCTCCCCGTCCGAAGGGAGCCACGATTTCAACACTAATTTAGGGTATACGCGCCCGCTAGCCCCTTTTTGCGCTTCCTTGATGCCAATGGGGGCCATCGGGCTTATTTGTAGCGATACGTGATGCGGCCCCGGCTCAAGTCGTAAGGCGACATTTCCAGTTTTACACGGTCGCCGGGCAAAATGCGAATGAAATTCATGCGCATCTTGCCTGAAATATGAGCCAAAACCGTATGCCCGTTCTTCAATTCCACGCGAAACATCGCGTTGGGCAGGGGCTCCACTACGGTGCCTTCTACTTCTATTGCTTCTTCTTTTTCCATGGTCCTATGCAATCGCTTTAGAGGGACTGGCCCCAAACAAGCTCGGGCGTGGCGGACAGCACCTCGGCCTGACCGTCGCGCACAGCAATACTGTGTTCGAAATGGGCGCTGGGCTGGCCATCGCCCGAAACCGCGCTCCAGCCGTCCCGGAGAATCTGCACATTGTACACGCCCGCCGTGATCATGGGTTCAATGGCCATGACCATGCCAGCCTTCAGCTTGGCGCCCCGCTGCCGGGACTTGAAGTTCAGGATCTGCGGAGGCTCGTGCATCTGTTCGCCAATACCATGCCCGGTGAAACAGCGGACGATGCTGAAGCCGGTCCCCTTACACACCTTATCCACGGCCGCTCCGATATCCCCGACATGGTTGCCGGGCTTGGCGGCCTTGATCGCCTCGCTCAAGGCGCGATCGGTGACTTCCATTACACGGCGCCGTGTCTCGTCGACCTCGCCGCACGGCAACGTCACCGCCGCGTCGCCGACGTACCCGTTATAGCGCACCCCCACGTCAATGCTTACCAGTTCGCCTTCCCGAAGCTTGCGCCCGCCCGGCACGCCATGCACAATGACTTCGTCCACCGAAATGCACGTCGATTTTGGAAAACCCTGGTAGCCCAGAAACGCGGGTTCGCCGCCCATGCCCACAATAAGCTCGTAGGCGTAATCGTCCAGCTCGCCGGTTGTCACTCCGGGCGCCACTTGGCGAGCCAAGGCCACGTGGACCTTTGCGACCATTTGATTCGCTTGCCGAAGAATGTCTATCTCATTGTCCGTGCGAATAGCTATCACGGGGTTTTCTTTGCTCCGTCCGCCCCCACAATGGTCTTAATCCGCTCGAAAACCTCCGCCGGCCCCTCCCCGGCGCTATCCACCGAGGTCAGCAGCCCCTTCTTCTCATAATACTCTAAAAGCGGCTGGGTACTTTCCCGGTATACCCGCATACGTTCCCGAACCGTCTCTTCGGTATCGTCGCTACGCTGCACGATATTGCACGTGCTTATGTCGCGCCCTTGCGGGCAGCCGCGCTGTTCCGGGGGATCGGTCCGCATGTTAAAGATTGCGCCGCAATCCACACACGACCGCCGCGCCGTCAACCGGCCGACGATCTCCTCTTCGTCCACGTCAAGTTGAATGACATAATCGAGTTGCTCGCCGCGCTTCTCGAGAAACGCATCCAACGCTTCCGCTTGCGCCACCGAGCGCGGAAAGCCATCCAGCACGTACCCCTCTCGGCAATCCGGTTGCGCCAGCCGGTCCCGCACGATTTCCACCACAAGCGAATCAGGCACCAATTGGCCGGCGTTCATGTACGCTTCCGCGCGCTGGCCAAGTTCGGTCTTGTTCCGGAGGTTCTCCCGAAAGATATCCCCCGTCGAGATGTGCGGAACCTCTAGAAAACGCGCCAGTTCAGAGGCCTGCGTACCTTTTCCCGCGCCCGGCGCCCCCAATAACACCACTCGTAATGCCACTGCCTATCCCCAATCTGCCGTTCTACCGCTTATTAACCGCGGCGTCCACGCACCCGGCGTCCTTTCATGAAACCTTCGTAGTTCCGCATGACCAGATGCTGCTCGATTTGGCGCACGGTATCCAGTCCCACGCCCACAAGGATCAGCAAGCTAGTGCCGCCAAAGAAACTTGCGATCTGCCAATCGTAGATCCCTAGAAAATGATACGCGACCTGAGGCAACAACGCCACGCCCGACAGGAACACCGCGCCGACCACGGTCACCCGCGTCATCACATGCTGCAAGTATTCCGCTGTGGCTTTGCCGGGACGCACGCCCACCACGACACCGCCGTATTTCTTCATGTTGTCCGCCACCTCCACCGGATTAAACGTAATGGCCGTATAGAAGAAGCAGAAGAACATAATCATGCCAATGTACAAGACATTGTACAACACGCCATTTTGCCATTGTTGGAAATAGTTCGCCACCGTGGGCATATCCAGCGCTTGCCCGATCATGCTGGGGAGCATCAGGATGGAACTGGCGAAAATAATGGGAATCACACCCGCCTGGTTCACGCGCAGGGGAAGGTAATTCCGCGCCCCCGCAAACACCCGGCGCCCTTTGACCTGGCGCGGATACTGCACGGGAATCCGCCGCTGCCCTTGGGTCATCATCACCACGAAACCAGTCACGCACACCAGCACCATGACGAGAATGCCCACCTGCAAAATATCTATCTCGCGAGCCCGCACCAATTGGGCCAGATTACCCAGCGCGGTGGGCGCGCCAGAAACTATGCTAATAAAAATTATCAGTGAAATACCGTTACCAACGCCGCGTTCACTGATTTGTTCGCCCAGCCACATCAAGAACGTGGTGCCCGCCGTGAACGTAACCATGCACAACAGGACAAACCCGAACCCCGGATTAGGCACCACCTCTTCGCCATAGCCTTGCAGAAGCGTCGCCATCCCGATGGATTGGACCATACACAAACCGATTGTAGCATACCGGGTGTACTCGGTTATCTTTTTGCGCCCCTCTTCGCCTTCTTTGGACAGCTTCTCCAGCGTGGGGACCACCGCCGTGAGAAGCTGCATGATAATGGAGGCGCTAATGTAGGGCATGATGCCCAACGCGAAAATGGTCGCTTGCGCAAAGGCGCCGCCTGTAAACAAATCGTAGAACCCGAGCAATCCGCCGGCTTCTTCTACCCGTTGCGCAAGCGCCACCCCGTCAATGCCAGGCGTGGGGATCTGGGCGCCAATACGGTAGACCGCCAGCATCAGCAGCGTGAAAATCATGCGCTGCTTGAGTTCGGGGATTTTAAACGCGTTGCGTAGTGCTTCAACTGGCTGGGCCACGGCCTGTATCTCCATTGCCGCCGTCCAAAATCGAACGGCCTGACTAGTGCTGCCTCAACTTTCCTAGCGAGTCACTGCCTCATCCCTATCGCGAGCGGGGGACCAGGAGTTCCACCGAACCGCCAGCCGCCTCGATCTTGCGCCTGGCTTCCTGGCTGATGGCGTGGGCCTTGACCGTGAGCGCCTTATTCAAATCGCCGCGGGCGAGTATCTTGATATAGCTGGCCGAGCGCGGCGCCACTTTGGCTTTACCCAACGTCTCCGGGGTAACCTCGGCCCCGTCCTCGAATCGATCTTCGAGTATGCCAACATTCACCGGCGTCAGTTCAATGCGCTTTTGCCGGGTGAAGCCTCGCTTCGGAAGCCGGCGGTTCAATGGCATCTGCCCGCCTTCGAACCCGCGCGGCCTCGAGTAGCCGGACCGGGCCTTCTGACCTTTGTGGCCTTTTCCCGAGGTCTTACCGGTCCCCGAGCCTGGGCCCCGGCCCACACGCTTCCGCTGCTTACGCCCGCCATCCGCCGCGGGAATGCTATCCAATTCCATGATGATTGTCCGTTCCTTCGTCCCTGTTTAGCCGGGGGCTATCCCGCCTAACTGCTTTCTGGCCGCGCCAGCCTCACTAATCCGTCCTAGAGAACCGCGCTGACCGACAGCCCACGCTCTTCGGCGACTTCTTCGGCCGTGCGCAGTTGGGTTAATCCGTCCATGGTGGCCCACACAACATTCGTGGCGTTGTTGCTTCCGAGGCATTTGGTTAATATGTTCTCGTACCCTCCCGCTTCCAACACAGCGCGAACTGGACCGCCCGCCACCACGCCGGTACCCAAACTCGCTGGTTTCAGCAGGACGCGCGCGGCGTCTGAGCGCCCAACAACACCATGAGGGACCGTCGTGCTCACGATCGGCACATTGTTCATGTTCTTCTTCGCTTTTTCGATGGCCTTGCGGATAGCTTCGGGCACTTCACCCGCCTTGCCCGTGGCCGCGCCAACCTTGCCTTGACCGTCGCCCACCACGACCACCGCGCTGAAGCTAAAACGGCGGCCGCCCTTCACTACCTTCGCGACACGGTAGATCTTGACGACTTGTTCAATCAGGTTGCTGTCTTGCGCGTCGCGGGAGCGCCGATCACCCCGGCTATCGCGTCCTTCACCTCGTCCGTTGCTCAACGTCGCCTTCTCCTAAAACTCCAGGCCTTGTTCCCTGGCCGCCTCGGCCAAAGCTTTTAGCCGGCCGTGATATTTCCTGCCATTGCGATCAAAGCACACCTTCGTTATATTGCGTTCGCGCGCCTGTTCCGCCAGGGTTTTGCCCACGGCCTTGGCCGCTTCCATGTTGCCGCCGGTCCCATCCAATTGCAGGCTCGAGGCCGCCGCAAGCGTCTTGCCGCTGCTGTCGTCAATCACCTGGGCGTAAATGTGCTTAAGCGAGCGGCGCACCGACAGACGCGGACGCTCCGGAGTACCCCAGAGGTGATTCCGGATGTGGTTCCGGCGGCGCTGCAACCGCGTACCTTTGTTCAATGTTCTTTTCGACATAGATGCCATCTCTCCCGGCGTGGCTTAGCACCCGGCTGTTCAGGAGGACTACTTACCGCCCGCCTTGCCCACCTTGCGCCGGAGCTGTTCTTCCGCGTAATGAATGCCCTTGCCCTTGTACGGTTCCGGTTTGCGCCAAGACCGCACATAGGCGGCCATCCGGCCCACCTTCTCTTTATCGTACCCGCTCACCTTGATGGTCTGCGCGCCTTCCACCGAAAACGTGATTCCCTCCGGCGGCTCAATACTAACCGGATGGCTGTAGCCGACCGTCAAGTGCAGCGTATTACCCTGCATCGACGCGCGGTACCCGACGCCACTGATCTGCAAGGTGCGCTCAAAGCCTTGGCTAACCCCTTGCACCATGTTGTTCACAAGGGACCGCGTCAGCCCATGATGAGCCCGGGACTCACGGTAGTCGTCGGGCCGCGTAACCCGGATAACCTCGTCACCCTCGATGGAAACGCTTACCTTATCACTCAAGGTCCGCTCCAGCGTGCCTTTGGGGCCGGTCACCTTGAATTGATACCCATTGAGTTCACACTTTACCCCGGCCGGTATGGGCACGGGCAGTTTTCCTATTCGCGACACGATCCTTCTTCCTTCTATCCAAGACCCAAACGCCGGGCGGGCATTACCACACCTCGCACAGAACCTCGCCGCCCACGCGGCTTTGGCGGGCCTGTTTGCCCGTCATTACACCACTGGAGGTGCTCATGATGGCGACACCGAGCCCATTACACACGGGTTTAATCTCCGAACTCTTGACGCGCACACGTAAGCTGGGCTTACTCACGCGCTGTACTCCCTTCAAAACCGGCTTCCCGCTCGGCGTGTACTTCAACGTAATCTTCAGGACATTCTGCTTATTGTCCTCAACCACTCGGTAATCGCCGATGTATCCCTCTTGTTTCAGAACCCGGCAAATATCTTCCTTTATGCGGGACGACGGCGCCTCCACGCTAGCGTGATTGGCGCGCAATGCGTTGCGAATCCGCGCCAGCATGTCGGCAATAGGGTCGCTCATGGCCATGGTTTATCTTACTCCCTCATCCTACCAGCTCGACTTCGTCACGCCGGGCAATTTTCCCTCCAGCGCGAGCTGCCGAAAACATACCCGGCACACGTGAAATTTACGTATATACCCGCGCCCACGCCCGCAAACGCGGCAGCGATTGTGCCCCCGCACGCTAAACTTTGGCGGCCGTTGCGCCCGAACTCTCAATGCCTTTCGTGCCACGGTGGACCTCCTAATTCCGGAAGGGCATGCCGAACTTGCGAAGCAATTCCCGGCTTTCGTCTATATTCCGCGCATTCTTCACTACAAATGTCACATTCATGCCGCGAACGCGGCTGACATTGTTGATGTTGATCTCTGGGAAGATCGTCTGCTCCCGAAGACCCAAGGTATAGTTACCCTGTTTGTCAAAGGCGTTCTTCGACACCCCCCGAAAATCGCGTATACGCGGAATCGCCACGTTAAGCAGCCGGTCCATGAACTCATACATACGCTTGCCTCGCAAGGTCACCATGCACCCGATGTTCGCGCCCTCGCGAACCTTGAAGTTCGAGATGGATTTTCGCGCCTTGCGGATAGCCGGCTTCTGTCCGGTGATCTGCGTCAATTCCGCTTGGGCGTATTCCATGTAACGAGGATCTTGAATCGCGTCCCCGACGCCCATATTCACCACCAGCTTGTCGATCTTTGGGACCTCCATGATGTTTGCATACCCAAACTGCTCACGCACCTCGGGCATAATGGAGTTCCGGTAGTATTCGTATAACCTTGCCGCCACCTTGGTTTCCCTCTTAGTCGTTCAACGCCTCTCCGTTGATCTTAAAAACCCGGAGTCGCGTTCCATCAGCCAAACGGTTCATTACGATGCGGGAAGGCTGCTTTTCCGTTTCACACCATGGCCTCACATTGGACATGTGGATAGGCGCCTCCCGCTCCACAATGCCCCCCTGTTCCCGGCTCGAACTCGGTTTGGTGTGACGCTTCATCATATTGACGCCTTCCACCACAAGCCGGTTCTCCTTAGGAAGAACCCGCAACACGCGGCCGCGGCGGCCTTTGTACTCTCCGCGAATCACAATCACGGTATCGCCCTTACGGATATTCATGACTCACTCCTACAATACTTCCGGCGCCAGCGAGATAATCCGCATGAAGCCCCGGTCGCGCAATTCGCGCGGCACCGGACCAAAAATACGCGTGCCCCGCGGATCCCGGTTCGGATTGATCAGCACGGCCGCGTTACTATCGAACCGAATAATCGTACCGTCCGGCCGTTGGGTATCGGATTTTGTGCGGACCACCACGGCCTTCACCACATCGCCTTTCTTGACGCCCGAATGCGGCAGCGCGTCCTTCACGCTGGCCGTGATAATGTCGCCAACGCGAGCATACCGCCGTTTGGTGCCCCCCATGACTTGGATACACCGGATTTTCCGAGCGCCGGTGTTATCCGCCACGTTGAGGTTCGAATAGATCTGAATCATGACTTGGTAATCCCTTGCACGGTCAGTCCGCGCGCTTAATGATGTCCACGAGACGCCAACGTTTGGTCTTGCTAAGCGGACGCGTCTCCCGAATCCGGACCGTGTCGCCAACCTGACAGGACTCGTCCTTGTCGTGGGCCTTGAATTTCTTGGTCCTCTTCCGCGGTTTCTTGTAAAGCGGGTGGGACACCACGCCTTCCACGGCCACCGTGATCGTCTTCTGCATGCTCGTACTGGTGACCAGTCCCACACGCTCCTTGCGTTGCCCTCGACCGTCCATGGCTACTCGTTCCCCTCTTGCGCCGGCGCCTGCCTTTCCTTCATAACAGTGAGTATCCGCGCGATATCACATTCCAATACTTTTTATGAGCTTTGGAGACTCAGCAACAGGACTAATCAGAGCCATAACACAAAAAAAACACGTAAAATCATGGGAAGGATCAGCAGCCATGTTCATAATATGCTCAATAATCGGATTCACCTTCTTAGGAATGTACGGAATCGTAGTGGCAGCAATAG
>JAWOFY010000151.1:0-2558 GCA_046497285.1 Candidatus Hydrogenedentota bacterium | reverse complement strand
GCCAGCTTTTCGCCCAGAGCGACCAGTTTGACCACCCGCCTTTTGATATTCGGCTCTTCGATGATGATCCTCCCTCCCGGCGCCAGAACACGCCAGAGTTCGTCCGCAGTTTTTTGAACTTCACGGAAGTTCGGCTCGGCGTGTAGCGGCCCTTCACCCGCGGCCCACGTCACGGTGTCCACGAGCTGCTGTTGAAAGGTTTCACCCTCCCATAAATCATGCGCGTGGCCCATCGCGTTGTAAAAGACTCGGCCATCGCCGTAGGAGCGGCACCACATAATCGGAACTTCTTGCTCATAGTCGGAATGGTCCTCTTGGATATCTTCGGGAGCTTCCATGACGGCCAGCACCCGGATGTTATCCCTATTGAGGTGAGTGTGTATATACCACTCATCCCACACATCCCACTCTGTTGGGATGGCCTCCATGGCCGGATGGTCGGCATCGGTGACATGGACCGTGCCCTCGAACTGGGGCCCGTGCGTAATAAACTCTCCGCCCACCATTTCAATGTAGGGATCCGGATCGCCGCCCCGGAACGTGTCCGTGGCGCTATGAATGCCGATAAAGCCGCCGCCGTCCTCAATCCATTCCAGAAACGCTTCCTTGCCTTCCTCCGTCATTGGGGGATGGCCATCCGAGCCTTCTTCCAGCAGATTGCCGCTGGTGTAAAAGACGACCACATCATAATTGGCGAGGTTGTCCGCATTAATAAGGCTGGCGTCCTTCGTGGCCGTTACCGAGACGTCTTCATGTTGCTCCGCCAACTCCGCCGCGACTCGTTCCACGAGACTAGGCTCATCGTTATCCCGTGTGATAGCGCTGTGTTCAAAGCCCGATGACTTGGTCAGCAGCAACACGTCAATGGCGCTTGCCTCCATCGCGCCAAACGCCGCGGCTACGGCAGCCGTCATTCCCACACGCATTAGCTTGTGCCACATAACGTACATCCTCCTTGCTGTTTAACGGATCGCAATTTGTCCAGCGTTCCTCCACACAACGCGAGGCGCCGAAAAAAGCTTATCTAAATCATACGCCACTGTGTATAGAAAAATAAAGGGAACCATCGTTTTGCTTTCTTCGTAGTCATACTAAAAGGGTTTGTCGTATCATGCGTGGTTCGTTTTGAGCGCGGGCTTGCACAAAGGGTATGTGCTTAGTAGCATGAGTGTTCCATTCAGCCATAAGGTTAAGCGTCATCTAAAACAAAGACGACAGGGAGAGCTATTCCATGCAACGTATTGGCGTTATCATGGCCGGGGGATCGGGCGAGCGGTTTTGGCCCGTTTCCCGCAAGCGCCGGCCAAAGCAATTGCTCAAGCTAACCAGCCCGGATGAGACGATGCTTGGGGAATCGGTGTCGCGGCTGGCGCCGCTCATCGCGCCGGAACACGTCTACGTGGTTACGGGGGAACATCTCGTGGAGCCGGTCCGCCAAGCGGGGGTGGGGATCCCCGATGACAACGTCATCGCCGAACCGGCCAAACGGAACACGGCGGGCGCTTTGGCATACGCCGCGGCTCATGCGATGGCGAAATACAACGATGACGGCGCGGGGGTCACCATGTCCGTCGTCACGGCGGATCACCTCATCGGCAGTCCGGAGCGGTTCCGCGCGACGGTGGAGGCGGCGCTTGAGCAGGCCGAGACGCGGGACGCGCTCGTCACTTTGGGCGTCGTGCCCGCGCGGATCGAGACGGGTTACGGCTACATTCGCGCCGTTGCGCCGCTGAATGAGGGGGCGGACATTCCCGCGTATGAGGTTGCGGAGTTCTTGGAGAAACCGGACCAAGAACGCGCCCGGCAATTCGTGGAATCGGGTTCGTACTATTGGAATAGCGGGATGTTCTTCTGGAAAGTGTCGGCGTTTCTGGCGGAATTGGATCATGCACGGCCGGATCTCGCCGAGGCCACGCGGACAATGGCGGACGCAATGGCGAAGGGGGATGAGGTTTTGGTTCGGCAAACCTTCGAGGCGCTCGAGGATATCTCCATCGACTACGCCCTCATGGAGCACGCCCGCCGGGTGATCATGGTGCGCGCCGATTTCCCGTGGGACGATGTCGGGGCCTGGACCGCCCTGGATCGCACCCAACCCAAGGACGAACAGGGCAATGTGACGGCGGGAGACCCGGTGTTGGCGGATACGCGCAACTCGATTGTCTTTAACGACGCGGGCGCGCACAACATGGCCGTGGGCGTGGTGGGCATGGAGGATGTCATCGTCGTTACCACGGAAGACGCCGTGCTGGTGATGCCTAAGGACCGCGCGCAGGATGTCCGGAAGATAGTGCAGGCCTTGAAGGAGCGGCAAGCGCCGCAACTGTAAGAGGGGAGCGCGGATCGGAGGGGGCATGGCCAAGATGGCCGCATTCGTATACGGTTCTCAGGATGGCTTGTGGGGTCTAATGAGGCCCGGAAAAGCGTGTTCAAGGAGCCGTCGGTTGAACTGGGTTAGCTCGCGGGGCGGCAGCTTGGAGGGGGCCCGGCCGGCGAGCTTTTTCGTCTTCTTGTCCAGCTTGATGTGCGCCCACGCCTTGGCGTCATACAGATCGGGG
>JAWOFY010000135.1:0-3201 GCA_046497285.1 Candidatus Hydrogenedentota bacterium | reverse complement strand
CCTTCCTCCTCCTCCGCCGCGCCCGCACTCAGCGCCCCAAGAAAGAGGGCCACACCCAACGTGGAGGAAAAAAGATGTAAGTATTTATTCCAAAAGGGCATCATTCTCATCGTCGTTCTCCCCTGGCGCTCGCCGGTTGGCGGCAGCGCATTTAAGCGTAATGGGGGCCATGCTTCTGTTCAATACGAGCCGCACGGGGCCTTCCGTCTGAACACCGCCTCAGCCGGTTGGCGCGCTACCCTGAGAAGCAAACTACCACCGTGCACTAAACGGAATCAAGCCGGCATGCCCCCTTGCGAAACACGAGAGTCTTATGATACTAAAGGACTGGCTTCGGAAGGAAACCCAGGGGACCTAACCAACATGAGACCGAGAATGCACGCGCTGAGTAGTTGTGTCTCTCTATTGTATCTGTTTATGTTAATCATGCTTCTAGGATGTGAAACTACCGCAACCAAGGTCCCTATTCCCGGTGGAGCCAGCGGGGACGAACGCCAAGGGCCGGCGAGAATGGGGGACGGCCCTGATCTCTCGGCGGCGGAATGGGACGCTGAACGGATTCATAACGGAAACGGCATAACCTATCTGGTGGTAGCCGATTTTCCTTGTCCGGTAAGCGTGTCGGCGCATGCCGCGTTTCGTGGGGCCGGGACTATAAAGGATGTACAACCGTCCCCGGACGGTAGCCTGCTGGCTATACGCACAACGAACGCCTCGCATGAGATAGGATGGCTCTATGACCCGCGTTTCGGAGACGTGAGGCCCGTCGCGTTTCAATATGCCGGAGAGACGAAGCTGGCGGGTTGGCGGGCGGATGGGAAATATGTGGCCTTCTTGGAACGAACGCCTGGCCCCGGCGATTTCTTGCGGCTGGTGGATATCACTGAGCGGCGCGAATACATAACTGAATACGGTCTGGAAGTGGGATCGCAAGGGGCGGACGTGGACTTGCCAGATGACGTTATGGAGGCGCGAATTGAACCCGCGGGATGGCGCGGCGCACATTTCGTGTTTAGCTGCGATAATGAACGTTTCCGCATTGATCCGGAGGCAGAGGTGCTTGAAAATGTGGAATAGAAACGGGCTGAGTCTTGGATGGCTAAACGATTGGCGAGTAGAAGAGGCTCATTTCTTTGACAATATGGATGCCCCTGTGATATAAGAGTTATCGCAAAAGCAGAGGCGCCAGCTTCTCACCTTGCGGCGGTGATAGAGCCAGCCAGTCAAGGTTTCCAACCGGAAGGGGCGGAGATCCGTTTTTGGAGCCCGCGGCCGCAGACTGGCAGCTTCTGCGGCCTTTTTTTCGTTTGGCGGCCCGGGGGCGGCGCCTCGGGTGAACGCCGTGCGTACAGTTTCGTCAGGTTTTCCAGGAGGGTATACCTATCGCCAAGGCATCCGAACAGCGGACGCGGGTCAACGAAATGATACGCGCCCGTCAGGTGCGTATCGTCGATGAGGAAGGCAATCAGCTCGGCATCATGAGCCCGGAGGATGGTCTGCGTACCGCCAATGAACGGGGATTGGACCTTGTCGAAGTGGCGCCGAATGCGAGTCCGCCGGTCTGCCGGATAATGGATTACGGCAAGTACCGCTATCAGCAAAGCAAGCGGAGCAAGGAATCCAAGAAGAACCAGCATACGGTCACGGTCAAGGAAGTGAAGTACCGGCCAAAGATCGACGGGCACGACTTCGACTATAAGACGCAGCACGTGCGGGATTTTTTGAGCGCTGGGAACAAGGTGAAGGTGACCATCATGTTTCGGGGCCGGGAGATGGCTCATCCCGAGTTTGGTCAGGAGATCATCCAGCGGGTGGTCAACGATGTGCAGGATCTCATCGGTAGTGAAGTTGATCCAAAGCGGTGCAAACTTGAGGGGCGCCAAATGAGTTTGGTGCTTTCGCCTAAGGGCGGTAGCAAGTAGTCTGCCCCCACGCCGCGTAAAGATAAATGTACCGGCTTAGGCCGGAGCGAAGACCTTCTAACGGTTTGATGCTTAAGTGGACAAAAAGGGGGCCTTTTTGTCTTTATCGCAGGAGAGGAGTCCATGCCCAAAATAAAGACCAACAAATCGGCGCAGAAGCGCTTCAAGCGGACGAAGTCGGGAAAGTACAAGTACTATAAGGCTTTCGGGCGCCACTTGCTTACGTCGAAAACGTCGAAGCGGCGGCGGAAGCTTCGGCGGGCCGATTATATTGATAAGACGAACCTGAGGCGCGTTCGGATTCTCCTTCCTTATAGTTGAACGCGCATGGCGTGGGTTGTCGCCACGCCCCCATCTGTGTAACCGCAACGCGATCCGGGCCTCGTTTTAACGGCATTCGCGAGCGCCTGGGCCCAAAAGGCGGCGCGCGTATTCCTTACGAATTTGTCCGGACTCGCCTGACCTCGCATCCCTCCTAATTAATACAGGGTGCGGAAGGGAGCATTACCATGCCACGAGCAACCAATGCGCCGGCCTCCCGGCAACGCCGAAAAAAGTATTTAGATCGGGCCTCGGGCTACCGGGGCAACCGGCATCGCTTGATGACGAGCGCGCGGGATGCCGTATTTAAGGCGGAGCAATACGCCTACCGTGATCGCAGGGTTCGAAAGCGCGATTTCCGTAAGCTATGGATCGCGCGAATCAATGCCGCCTCCAGGGCGGCCGGCCTGAGCTACAGCCAGTTCATTCGCGGTTTGAAGCTGGCCGAGATTGATTTGAACCGCAAGGTCTTGGCCGATATCGCCGTGCGGGATCAGGAGCGTTTCAACGAGCTGGTGGCCGTGGCCAAGGCTCAGTTGAACGCAACGCCGTGACCATGCGAATTGTACCGGCCGTTGACATTCGCGGCGGACTCTGCGTGAACTTGGTTCAAGGCGATTATGGCCAAGAAACGGTATTCTCGCAGGATCCCATAGCCCAAGCCCGTGTCTGGCATAAGCAAGGGGCGGAGTTGGTGCATATTGTGGACCTGGATGGCGCCAAGGCGGGCTATCTGTGCATCGACGGCTATTTGCGCCAATTGGCGCGGGAAGCCATCCCCTATGAAGTGGGGGGCGGCATTCGGGACATGACGGCGCTGGAGAGCACTTTCTGCGCCGGCGCCAACCGGGACATGCTCGGAACGATTGCCTACCGCGATCCGGACTTTGTCCAACGGGCGGCGAAGCTGTATCGTGGCCGCGTGGTGGTCGGAATCGACGCGCGGGATGGATGGGTG
>JAWOFY010000074.1:0-2723 GCA_046497285.1 Candidatus Hydrogenedentota bacterium | reverse complement strand
ATTCGGAGGGGAGCCCCCTTCACGTAAAGCAAAACCGCGGCATCCCATGGACGTCCACACGCCAACGCGAAGGCGGCGCTACGGCATACCTGGTCTTTGCCCAAGCCAGAGAAAGACGTAACACATGAACACGCTCTGCCAAAGTTGCGGCATGCCGATGAAGAAAGACCCGTTAAGTGGAGGGACCAATGCGGACGGAAGCAAGAGTGCGGAGTACTGCAGCTACTGCTTCCAAGACGGCGCGTTTTGCTCCCCCGAAATCACCACTGCCCAAGAAATGCAGACATTTTGCATCGGCAAACTGAAGGAACAGGGAATGCCCGGATTCATGGCGTGGCTTTTGACGAGAAACATTCCCAAGCTTCGGCGGTGGAAAGCGAAGTAACGATGTCGAACAAAGGTCCTTGATGAAGAAACGTTCGGCTTTATGCGAAAGCACAAACACTCAGTTCACAGCCATCCATCAAGAAGCGTCTATCAAAGGACGGGGGATCGTGCCATGAAACTCAAAACCCTATTGGTTCTCAATGCCGTCATCGCCGTTCTCTTTGGAATCGCCTATGAGTTAGCGCCGGCCACAATTGTTTCGTTTTATGGCGGTGTCACTCCAAACCCTGGCGAGGTGCTACTCGCGCGGCTCTTTGGAGCGGTTCTCATCGGAATTGGTTTACTGCTCTGGTTTCTCCGGAACGTCCGAGATTCTGAAACGCAACGGG
Source organism: Candidatus Hydrogenedentota bacterium (assembly GCA_046497285.1). GTDB lineage: Bacteria > Hydrogenedentota > Hydrogenedentia > Hydrogenedentales > SLHB01 > SKRY01. Next base: position 2,007 of record JAWOFY010000074.1, on the reverse strand, counting down.
CCATCATTCACTCCATGTTGGTCTACCATGTCATCGGGGTGGTACTGACTATACACAGCACAGTGACTGGAGTAATGGGACCAATAGGTTGGACGGGCGTCGCGGTGTTTGTGCTGCTAACGCTAGGCTATGCCTATTTCGGGCTTGTTACGTCAAGTTCTCGGTCTCAACAGAGTTAAGACAGTTCGTTGTCAGGGATTCCTGTCCGACGGCGGGCAGGTCTTCTAACCACTGGGAAACAATCACACGAAGGAGCCGGGAAGATGGGCGCATTGGACGAATCGTTGTTTGCGGGCACAGACGAAACGGGGAAACCGGCGGCGCGCAGTTGCTGGCGAACGGCGGGCCGGCTCGCGGCCCGGGCGGGCGCGTCGCTAGCGGTCGGGGTGATGCTTGAGTTGGGCTGGAGCCCCAGCGCGGCGGCGGAACAGATAGCGGCCGCGGAGGAGGAGAACCGGTCCAAGAATGTCGTCTTCGCGCTGATCGATGACCTGGGGTGGGCCGATCTCGGGGCCTACGGGAACGAGTTCAACGAAACCCCGCACATCGACCGCTTCGCCGAGGAAAACATGCTGTTCACGGACGCCTACGCCGCGCCCGTGTGTTCGCCCAGCCGCGCGGCCCTCATGTCCGGCCAAGACACGGCGCGCCTGAACCTGACCAGTTTCATTCCGGGCCATTGGCGGCCCTTCGAGGTCTTGGACGAGCCCGTGAACCGGCCCCAGCACCTGCCTCACGACCTCGTGGCCCTGCCCGAAGCGCTCAGCGATGCGGGCTACGCCACGGCGCACTACGGGAAGTGGCACCTCGGAAGCGGCGGCCAGCATTTTCCCACCGAGCACGGATTCGATGAAGCCATCGTAACCGGCGGAAGGCATTTCGCGCCCGATTTCCGCACGAATCCCTCCCACGACGTGGAGCCAGGGACGCCGCTGGTCGATTTCTTGACCGATCGCACGATCGATTTCATGGAGCGGCACGCCGATCAACCCTTCTTCGTCCATCTGAGCCATTACGCCGTGCACATCCCCATCGACACCACGGAAGAGCTATTCGAGAAATACGACGCCAAGGAGCCCGTGGAGGGCTATCCATCGAACCCCTATTATGCGGGAATGCTCGAGCAGCTCGACGACAGTTTCGGCCGCTTACTGGACGCCATCGACGAAATGGGGCTGGCGGACGACACGGTGGTCATCTTTTACTCCGACAACGGCGGGCTGGTCCAACGCTTCGACGTGGCGGGCGACGAGGACGCCCAAGTCGTCACCAACAATGCGCCCTTGCGCGACGAGAAAGGGTCGCTGTACGAAGGCGGCGTCCGCGTGCCCCTCATTGTCCGGTATCCGGGCAGGACAGAGTCCGGTTCACAATGCGCCGAACCCGTGCTGGCCAACGACTTCTACCCCACGCTGGCGGAAATCGCGGGCATTTCTCCGCCGGGTCAAGCAGTGGACGGCCAAAGCATGCTGCCGTTGTTCGAGAATCCCGAGGCTTCGCTGGCCCGTGACGCCATCCATATGCATTACCCCCATTACCACCATTCGCGCCCCGGCAGTTTCATCCGCCAAGGGGACTGGAAACTCATCGAGTTTTTTGATGACAACTCCCTTGAGCTTTACAACCTCGCCGAGGACATTGGGGAAGAACACGACCTCGCCCGCGAAGAGCCGGAACGGGCCGCCCGCATGTGGCGCCGCCTCGCGGATTGGCGCCAGGCCCGGCAAGCCGCCATGCCCGCGCCCAACCCCCGCTTCGACCCCGATCGGCGGGACGAGTGGTGGAGCCGGCGGCAAGACCAACCCGTGAACAGCGAGGGGATGGATCAGCACTTCAACCCACGGCTCTACTGAGGATTAGCCGCCGCAGAGCCGCAACATCTTTGTCTTGAGGAGTGGGCAAGCCTAAGCCTTGATGAAGCATTAACCGCTCACCCCCCGGGCAAGTGGTAGCCTTGGCGACGGGGGCGGTCCAGGAAATGGTTGCCCCAGGCGCTGTTGGTGAAGC
>JAWOFY010000448.1:0-18830 GCA_046497285.1 Candidatus Hydrogenedentota bacterium | reverse complement strand
TCGTTCAGCTCTGCCGCGGCACTACCGGCCAGGGCAAGCCCCGCCAACACCACAGCCCCGATCCACCCGATCCCCGCAACCCTCATCCTCATGGCTCAGCTCCATTTTCGTGGGCGGCCTCTCCAGCCCCCTTTTTTTATTTGGCCCTATGTCGCACAATAGTCATTTATCTCGATACTGACAAAAGTTTGCTTAGCGCAGTAGACGTTGCTATAACCGCTTATCGGGTCGTTCTATTCCCCTACCCGAATGCAGATTTTGTCACCCTATCCTACAAAACAAGTGGAAGGAGAGTTCCAGGATTGCCACTGATTCGCCAACGCCAAACAGGCCACGCGCCTACCGATTGACGCGGCGGAGGAATTCGGCGAGCCGATTACCCGAGCCCAAAGGCCCGGCGCCAAGGGGATGACCCGGTGGGGGAATCCAGGCGAGCACTGGAAGCAGTTGACTCTTTCTGTCTGTCCTGATATGTTGCCTTTGCGCACAACGAAGGCGGGTGAGGGGACACAAGTCCAGGCGGAACCACGTTGGCCCTTTCCGAGCAGGTGCGCCCCAGGGACGTGAAGACCACCATCATGTACACCCATGTATTGAACTGGGCGGCAACGAGGTCAATAGTCTGGTGGACGATCGGTAAGAGGAGAAGTAAGGGTGTCTTATACAGAAACTATATAGACTTTGTTATGTGCATAAAGGCAGGAGGTAATACTTAATGAACACAGCAAAAGATGAAGTAAAGGCAATTTTGGACAAACTCCCGAACGATTGTTCGCTTGAAGATATCCAGTATCACCTCTACGTGGTAGAAAAGATCCACAGAGGGATCGACCGTGCTGAGAAGGAAGGCGCGATTAGCCAGGATGAGGCGGAGAGGAAGTTCCACAAGTGGACCTCGGAGTAAGGTGGTCACCGCAAGCAACCGAGGACCTTAAGGCCATTGCTGAGTATATAGAAAGAGATTCTAAGTATTATGCTCGGGCCGTCGTCTCAGAAATGTTATCGGTTTCTCGTAACATTGGCGCATTTCCCCACATAGGCCGGGCCGTTCCCGAAATGGGGGATGAAGACATAAGAGAGCGGTTCGTCTACAGCTATCGTTTGATATACCGGATCGAGCCGAAGAGTCTCTTAATAGTAGCCGTGATTCATGGTAAGCGACTACTTGAAAATGTTTCAGATCGGTTCGAAGAGGGCGCATAACCAGCCCATGCAGCCGACGCTAAAAGGCGGGGCGGCTGATGGGCGTTGTTGCTGAATAGGAAGGTGCTTGTGAGTGATTCATCCAGCTACACCGCCCATACCCGATAATTCCAGCTTGACGGGGCCGGTCATTATGATGCCGAAATAACGGCCAACCCGCTACGCTGATCTCGCCCCGCTTCGCTTCCTGAACGCTCTTAACGATCGGCTCGACTTAATGCCGCTTCTTCTTCATCGGCGAATCTCCTTGTTCGGCGCGGAGAGTCTACCATTGCTACTGGCTCATTTGAGGGGGGGCGGCGGCGGTATGTCGGCCCCCACATCCATGGCCGGGCCTCCCTGTTGGCGCCGGAAATCGCCGTTCTCTGGATCGACGAACAGCTCGTTCAGGTCGGTGATGACCTGGCAGCCGTCGCCCATGAAGCGCTCGGCAACCTCGCGGGTGTAGATGTTGTTCTCGATTTCGCCGGGCAGGTCTTCCGCAAGACCGTCCAGGATATTATTCTTAATGACCAATCCCTCGGGAGAGCTGGGACTGCCGCTTTGCTGCCCTAGTATCCCGGTTGACCAGTCGATGTCGGGGTTTGTATTGACGAACGTGTTGTTTAGGAAATGGAGATCCTTGATGTCGCGTCCGCCCACGCTGCCCGATGTCCATATTCCAATGCCCACCGATGCCCGGCCGAGACCGTCGATGACGTTGTTGCGGAAAACGATGTTCTCGGCACTGCGGTTGATCGCCGCGGTGTTCTGTATGTAATTGCGTTCCAGCACGAGGTCTTCGCAGCCTTCATAAACGTTTATGGAGCTTGCATGCATGCCGAAGTGGTCAAGAATGGCGTTATCCGCGATGACGCCGTTCTTGCACTCGTAATGCCGAATACCGCTGCCTGAGTTTTTGTCTAGGTTACAGTCGCGCACCGTGTAGTCATTAACGCGACTCAAGAACACGCCGGGCGTCCAGCCGGGACAATGATGAATGTGACAGTTCTCCACGACGATATCGTCGCAATAGTTTAGGCTTATACCCGCATTTCCGCTTAGGAACCGGATTTCGCAATCGGCAACTCGAATACCTTCGGACCGCGGATTGTTGCGGGCCACTGTTACGCCGCCGGAGCCGCCGGAATAGCGCTGAATGAGAAAGCCTTGGACTTCAATGTGCGATGCGCCGTCTTCTATCGACAGGCCCGTCGCGAATTCGGGGAACCCGATGTTGACGGGCCGTCCGTTTTCCACCCGTTCGGGCAACAAGTAGATGCGCGAACGCCCGTCGCCCAGCGACTCTATCGCCCACTCGCCGGGATTCTCGATGAGCCGGACGGCGTTGTAGAACGCGTACCGCGTCTCGTCGTAGGTGCTCGGCTCGAAGTGGGGCAAGATCAGCTGATGATTCTTCGGGTCATACTCGTTCACCGCCGCGAAGTAGACATGGTTGTTGCCGCCGTGAACGCCGATGAACCTTCCGTCGTACTGATCGGGGTCTTCGGCGGTAAGGTTCTGCTCGTCGGTGAGGATAGTGGATAGTTCGTGCTCCAGAACGTTTTCCCCGGCAGGGGTAAAGGCGGCGAACTGATCGAGGCGCGTCCATCCCGGCGTGTCGGGCGCGGGATGAACCAGCCTGAAGGTTAGTGTGTCCGCCTGTACCGGTTCCGGAAGCTCAAACCGCTGCATCTGCCCCGTTTCGTTCGCCGGCGAGACCGTGACGATCTCTTCGCCGTCCGCCAGAAAAGCGATGTCTCGCACCGCCCTTTCAGAATCTTGGTCAAAATACTCCACGAGGCCGATTTCGGCGATTTCCATCCGCTCTTCGAGTTCGAATGAAACCGCGCCCCCGTCCATCGGCTCGATCACCGGGGCGCCTTGTTCACTGGAGGTAATGCCGATCAGCGGAAGGTTGGGATTTCCTATCGTTCCCTCTTCATAATAGAGTTCATGCGGATATGAATCCGTCAGCGCATGGGGCGACTCATGGAAATCCCCGGGGAGATCGGGATAGAAGGGGTCCGAAGGCTTAGGCGCCTGGGAAATCGGCAGCAGCCCCTCATCCCCATCCGTTAAGATGATGCGCTGCCACGGCGCCTGCGTGTCACGGGGCGCTTTGCGATGGCCCACGAACTCGCCATGCTCCATGTTGCTGGAAATGTCCACATCGATGTCCGCATGGAAGATATCTTCCCAGCGGGGGTTGCCCTGGGCTTGCTCGGCCGACTCGCAACGCCGCCAGCCCGTGATCACTTGGCCGCCGTCGAGTATGGCCCGCCCCTCTCCGAAGGCGCCATCGGTATTGCCATCGACGACGATGGGGTTGTCCGGCTCGCCGGAGGCTTCCAACGTGATGGAGCCGTGGTAGGCCACGCCGCCCTTAAAGACGATCGTATCGCCGGGCTCTAGGTCCACACCGGCGGGATTGTCCGTGGCGTTGGGATCGCCGGGCGCATGTTTCCAGGCGGTTTGGGGCGAACCTCCCTCGGCTGTGTTGTCGCCTTCCGCGAAATCCACGTAGTAGGACGTTGACGCGAACGTTGAAGGAACACAGAGGGCAAAGACGGCGATCGAACACAAAAGGGCGGCTTGACATTTCAGCATCGTTTTTCTCCTTTACGTCAAGGTGGCTGCGGCGGTTCACGAGCGTGACGCCCGTTCCCGAGATTATCCCTCAGTTGTGCGGGGCATTCAAGCGCTTTCAGGCGTTGCGTGAATAGGGGAGCCATTCTTCGATGTTGGGGTTTGCCGCCGGTGCAGACGCCCCAAAAAGAGAAGCATCATGCAGCCTCAGTGATCACACGGATTCTGGCTCGTTACGAGAGCCTGGTTTAGATAATCACGTACGATGTCCTCCGGCGCGCCACTAGACACTCCGACGACGACTTCGATGCCTTGTTCGGCGAAGAGTTTCTGGGCTCGCTGTCCTAACCCGCCTGCGAGAATAACATTCGCGCCTTTTTCGTGTAGCCAGCGAGGCAAGACACCTGGCTCATGGGGGGGCGGAGTCTCGTACGTAATTTGGACAATCGAGGAAGTAGCTTCGTCGACTTCCACGAGCGCGAATTGATCGCAGTGTCCAAAGTGAAGGCAAATCTCTTGGTTGATGGTTGGAATGGCGATGAGCATTGTTGTGTGTCCTCTCTATTCGTTGGGGTAAACCTTACGGACAAAAATAGCAAGGAAAATATCTCTCATTGAACTTCGGAGACTTCCTTGCAGGAAAATCCACATTCTTTGGCTAGATTCCCTGTGTACTGGACGAGTTGCTGAAGATAGTCTTCGCCTAAATCGATCACATGGGCGTGTTGCATAAACACTAGACTATTCGTGGCGATGAGGACTTGATACTCCTCCGCCATCTTCAGCAATCCCCGATGTATGAACTGGCTATTATCATAATCCTGGCCCGTTTCTGGACTATCAATGAGTATGATAGTTTCATCTTTATGCCATTGATGCTCAAGGGTGTCTAGCACGCTTTGTCCATGCGACTTAAATAGCGCGCGAATTCCTAGCAACATTTGTTCGCGAGAGGAGAAGGTTCCACCATGAGCGGGATTAAGCGTTTCAGTTGTAACGTACTTCACCCGCTCGTCCGCATCCGTCTTTTGAATTCTACAACACGTACACGAGGCGATAGCCCTTAATACGGTGGATTTCCCTGAACCGTTAGGACCAATGAGGACATTATATCCAGGCTTGAAGTCTAGTTGGGCATTATCCACTCCAAGCTTACGAACCTTGGTGGAATGGTTTATACAAAGCGTAATACTCTCAATCATAGGGCAGCATTCCTCTCATGAAAGCTGTGGTTTGCGGCGATTGTGCACTAGCGCGTGGGTTCCCATGGGAAAGCCGGCGTCCGCCGAGACGACTGGACACTTGACTTTGAAGAGGAAATAGAGGTTGGCGTCTTCATTGCTAAGGGTCTCGTAGTTGCCTTGTCCCTTGGCGATGATGAGATCGGCCTCCTGGAAACGGCGGCGAAAATGCTCGCTGCAATCCGCGAGAATGGCGCCAGGGGCATCGGAGCCGGTGTCGATAACCTCCACGAGGTCTGTTAGCCCGGCGGTCTCGGCGTCGGCGCGCGTGGCGTCATTTAGAACGGGGCTTCCCCGGACCGAAAGCGTCAGGCGATCAAACGGCAAGCGTTCTATCAACAGGCGGTCGAGGACGATCTCCCCTGCGTTATCCGCTATGTACAGAATAGTGCCGGCCTGCTGCGTGGCGTTGCGCAGACACTCAACATCGCCGTGAAAAGGTTCATTCAAAACGTTGCGTAGCGTCGGTTCAACATTCTCCTCGGAAATACCGCTCTTGACGCCTAGATCAATGACATTTCCCGCGATGGCTAGACGCAGCGCTCTAAAGAAGGGGTCGGCGGATTCCTCGACCTCGGCGGTAAAGTCCGGGAGTATTCGGGCCGCCAGCTGGTTGTAGCGCCGTTTGGCCTCCAAATAGGGGTCTGTGACGCCGCTTAACTCCCGGATCCGCCGGTGAAACTTCTGCGCAAGCGCGGGTGGCGACTCGGAAAGGTCCATCTCCGCGGCTTCCGTGAGCAGCGTGCGCACAATCTGTTCATGGAGGGCTTCGTCGCTGCTGGCGAGTTGAGCGCCTTTCAGCGCCTGCTGAAGAAGGCACGGGATGCATTCCAGATTCGTTTTCACGCTATACGGTCTCCTGTCTTCATTGCCGGACGGCGGCGCCCTATTCACGCCTTTGCAAACGCCAGGCAGCATACCGTCCCGGGGAAAAGGGCTCCAGGCCATTCTAGCAATATCGGCGCCATTCTACGCACACGCCGGCATGCGCATTTGAAGCGAGGGTAGGGAGGGTGTTTACGCGTCTTCGGGGTCAGGCGAATGTGGGTGGGCTCCCCGTAGCGCCGCGAACAATGCAAAATGCATATCTATTGGAGCGACTTGCAGAAGTGAAGAAGCGTTCTGCTTTGTCACCGAAAACCGGTTACAATACCGAGTATTTCAAGCACTATACAGCGGTTCTTAGCAAGATTCATCCTTGACCAAGGGACTTCTGCAAGTCGCTGTACACCCCGGTTTTTCCGCCTGGATAAGGCGGACATGGTAAGATTCGCACGGAAGCTCGCCGGCTTGGCAAGGCGCAAGCATCATCCGGCAGCGTCCGAATCTAGACCACCCGTTTCGGGAAGCGCACTACCCCGGCCTGGCCGGGCGCGCGAATAGAGGAGTTATCCAACCCAATGGCAAAGTATCTGGTTGTCGTGGAATCGCCCGCGAAAGCGCGCACGATTAACAAGTTCCTGGGCTCGAACTATAGCGTGAAGGCGAGTTATGGGCACGTGCGCGATCTGCCGAAGAGTTCGCTGGGAGTGGACGTGGACAACAATTTCACGCCGAAATACGTCCAGCTTCGAGACGCGAGCAAGGCCGTGAAGGACCTAAAGGAAGCCGCGGCCAAGGCGGACCGTGTCCTGATTGCGAGCGACCCTGACCGCGAGGGGGAGGCCATTGGTTGGCACGTGGCCGAGTTGTTGAAATCCACCAAGAAACCGGTGGACCGCATCGTGTTCAACGAAATCACCAAGCGCGGGGTAAAGGAAGCGGCCGAGAATCCGCGGGAAATCGACGACAATCTGGTAAACGCGCAACAAGCGCGCCGGGTGCTCGACCGCCTCGTCGGATACAAGCTGAGTCCGTTGCTCCAGTGGCGCGTGCGAAAAGGGTTAAGCGCGGGCCGGGTCCAGTCCGTGGCCGTGCGCATTGTGTGTGATCGCGAGGACGAAATTCGCAAGTTCGTGCCCGAAGAGTACTGGACCGTGGACGCGGATCTGCTCACCGAGGCCAAAGAGGACTTCACGGCGCGGCTGCATCAGCTCGACCATGAGAAGCCGCACCTCCCGGACGAGGCGACAACCCAGGCCGTGGTTAACGCCCTGGAGGGAGCGACGTACCGCGTCGCCACGGTAGAGAAGAAGGAAGTCAAACGCCGGGCCAAGCCGCCGTTCATTACGAGCACCTTGCAACAGGAAGCGAGCCGCAAACTCCGGTTCTCGCCGCGTAAGACCATGTCCGTCGCCCAACGCCTGTACGAGGGGATGTCCGTGGGCGCGGAAGGCGCCGTCGGCCTGATTACCTATATGCGTACGGATTCCACGCGGGTGTCTCAGGAGGCGGTGCAGGAAGCCAGGTCGTATATTGACCAAACGTTCGATGCCTCCTTCCTGCCGCAAAAACCGAATTTCTTCGCCAGCAAGAAAGGCGCGCAGGACGCCCACGAGGCCATTCGCCCCACGTCGTCCATGCGCACGCCGGAGTCCGTGAAGCCGTATCTGGACCAGGACCAGCACGCCCTTTACACCTTGATCTGGCAGCGTTTTGTCGCTTCCCAGATGACCCCGGCCGTGTTTGATCAAACCACGGTGGACATCGACGCGCACCCCGAGGAAAGCCGCAAGGCGCAAGCCCCCGCCCAGTCCTTCACGTTCCGGGCCACGGGCTCGATCATGAAGTTCCCGGGGTTCACCAAGCTGTATCAAGAAAGCAAGGAAGAAGACAACAACGAAAAGAACGGCCAGAAGGCGTTGCCCGCCAGCATCGCCGAGGGGCAAACGCTGGAACTCCAAGAACTCCGGCCGGAACAACACTTCACCAAGCCGCCCCCGCGCTACACCGAGGCCACCTTGGTCCGCGCCTTGGAGGAGAAAGGCATCGGCAGGCCAAGCACATACGCCCCCACGATCAACACGATCACCGAGCGGGGCTATGTGGAGCGCGAAAAGGGCCGCCTGAAACCCACCGAGCTGGGCGAGCAGGTGAATGCCCTGCTCATGGAGAACTTTTCCGACATCCTGGACCTCGATTTCACCGCCCGGCTCGAGGAAGACCTCGACCACGTTGAGGAAGGCGAGCGGGAGTGGCACGAACTGCTTAGCGAGTTCTACAAGGACTTCCAGAAGGATTTGGAGGAGGCCCAGCGCCGCATGGTCGGCGAGTTGGGCGAGGAGGACGCGACCTGCCCCACCTGCGGCAAGCCGATGGAAGTGCGCGAGGGACGCTTTGGCCCCTTCATCGCGTGCACGGACTACCCGGAGTGCAAGACCACCAAGCGGGTAAAGAAGCAAAACACCGAACCCACGGACGAGGTGTGCGAGAAGTGCGGCGCGCCCATGGTGATTCGCCATGGACGCTTCGGGAAATTCATGGCGTGCTCTGAGTACCCCAAGTGCTCAAACACGCACAACGTGGACGAGGCCGGCAACAAGGTCGCCTCCGAACCCCGGCCGGAACCCCAAAAAACCGACAAGAAATGCCCCAAGTGCGGCAACTATCTCCTATTGCGGACCAGCCGCAAGGGCGAGTACTTCTACGGTTGCGAGAAATACCCGAAGTGCAAGCACACGGAGCCCAAGGAACTCGACGTGAAATGCCCACGGGAAGGGTGCGACGGCAATCTCGTCCCCCGCGGCCGCGGCTTCATCGGATGCACGAACTACCCGGATTGCGACTTTCGCGGCAGCGGCGAAGTGGATGAGACCACCCCCTGCTCCGCCTGCGGCCATCCCTGGACCTTCGCCGTCCGCCCCAAAAAGAAACCCCACGTCCGGCGCTGCCCCAAGCCCGGCTGCGGCCACGAGGAACCCCTGCCCGAGGAATCCGAGCAAGAGGCCGTGGAAACCTCCACCGCTGGCCAGGGCGACGATAGCTAAGCGGAAAAGGCCCACGGCAGTAATTCGCCCGGTTCCGCGATTAGGGTCGCACCACCAGCTTAAGCCAAATCTGCGTCCCTAGATGATGGGGTTTTCACGAGAATCCATGGGCAGAACCGGCGCAGAATGGAGCCACAGGGCTAGTACTGGCTTCATTCTAGAATTGTGGGTAGCGGGGCTTTGCGTTACTAACCTGGGTCGGCTTGGAGTTCACCACAAATGCTGGCCCCTTTTTTCACGCGTGGATGGACATCTAAACGACCCCAGCGGGGTCACAGCTGGTATCCTGGGTTGACGCGCGCGTCGCAGCCTGACAACGATTTTGAGACAGCTCGGGTGAACAATTAGAGAGCACCTCTGGGCTCCCGTTCGGATTTGTTCCGCCCATTAGCGGGGAGTTTTTGGGCATGGGAAGTCTATCAATCCGACGCTCTTAAACTGCTCCATGAGGCGGCGCACCCATCCTCGATCTAAGGGCCGCGGAAAGAACGTGCAGGTTTCCACGGCCCCAAAGTGCTCCCAATCGCGCCATATCAATGCATCGGCGACCCGCCAAATCCCAAAACGACTCACCGTTCACCCAACCTCCATTGCGCAGACCCCGCAGAAAACCCAGTGTTGACAAAGATGATTTTGTGAATTAATCTGGTTGCGGTGACCTCGGTAATGCACACAGCGGAGAGTACGGGAAACGGAAGCTCGACGCTTCGACCTGCGGTTTATCCTCCGCGACACAACGGTTGCCGGGGCGTAGAGGCCATCGATAGTTTCAACAAGAGAGGAGAAATCGAAGCATGAGCCGCTACGATCTGGAGTCGCTTTCACTACCAATCCTTAAGGGGGGTATGTTGCGCGCCGTTGCAAACGCAGTCGAGCGTCCTGTCACTCGGAGGCTGCTCCTCCGGCGACTCCTCAAGATCGGCGGAATTACGAGGTTTCGGGAAGTCGAACTCGATAGCCCGCCGTTGTTCTACCCGCTGAAGGGGGAGTCCTTGAGTGATGGCGACCTGCCCGGAAGTGAAAACACGAACGCGGCTTCCGCTCCTCGGATCCAGGCGTGCGCTGACAGGCCTTCCAACGCGCCGACCTTGGCAAGCATCGGTGATTACGCGCGAGCATACGCCTCAGCAACGACGAATCCGAGTGAGGTTGCCGAGCGGTTTCTCGCGGCTCTCGAAGCCGATTCGCATGAGGACAAGCCGCTGAATGCCTTTATCGCCGTCGACGCCGCGGAGCTGCGGCGCCTTGCGAAACTCTCCACCGAACGGCATGAATCCGAATGCACGCTTGGACCGCTCGATGGCGTGCCTGTCGTGATAAAGGACCAAGTCGACATGGTCCCGTATCCGACAACAGCCGGCACGAACTTTCTCGGCCAGAGCGCTGCTGGCGAAGACGCCACAACCGTCGCACGACTTCGGGCGGCCGGCGCGCTGCTTCTCGGAAAGGGAAACATGAACGAGATCGGGATGAACCCGACGGGCCACAACGTGTATCACGGTCACACGCGCAATCCGTTTCATCGCGACTACGATACCGGGGGGAGTTCGAGCGGGCCGGCCGCTGCGACTGCCGCCGGACTCTGCCCAATCTCACTTGGGACCGACGAGGGCGGCTCGATACGAATTCCCGCAGCCCACTGTGGCCTGATCGGCCTGAAGGCGACCTTCGGCCGCGTGAGCAGCCACGGCGCGGCGCCGCTTCCTTGGAGCCTCGGTCACGTCGGGCCAATCGGCGCGCACACGCAGGACGTCGCTCTCGCCTACGCCACGATTGCGGGTCCTGACCCTGCCGACCCGCACACGCTGAACCAGCCCCCGGTCTTGATTGATGGTTGGGACCAGTCCGATCTCAAGGACGTGAAGCTCGGTGTCTACTGGCCCTGGTTTCGCCACGCCGATCAGCAGATAGTGAGCACCTGCGAGGACCTGCTAACCAAGCTTGCCGAGCGTGGCGCCACGGTCGAGGAGGTTGAGATACCTAATCTTGATGCGCTCCGCATGGCGCACGTCGTGACGGCCCTGAGTGAGATGGCTTCCTCGATGTCCGCTTATGCAAAGGAAATGCGCAGCCTCGCGCCCTCGACTCGGATCAATCTTGCGCTGGCCGGGGGCTTCACGAGTAACGATTACATTCGCGCACAGCGCATCCGCGCCCGGGCAATGGCGGACTTCGAGGCGATATACGCCTCCGTTGATGCCCTGGTGACGCCTGCCACGGGGGTAACCGCGCCCCCCATTCCCCCCGATGGCGCCCCGTGGGGAGTATCCGACCTCGGAACGACGACTGAGAACATGCGCTACATGGCGCCCGCCAACATGCTCGGATTTCCGGCGATCAGCTTTCCCGCCGGCTACACGAGGGATGGCCTCCCGATCGGTATGCAGGCGATGACCTCGCATTGGCGGGAACACCTTCTGCTGCGTATCTCCCACGTTGCCGAACAGTTCGTGGAGCGGCGGAAACCCGAAGTGTATTACGACCTGCTACATTCAGCAGCGCCAGACGCAGACCACGATTCCCCATCGGCGACCGATGTAACCGAGGAAGACGAGGCCCCGGAAGACATGCTCGAGGAAACGGCGGAACAAACGGTGGAAGAGCCGCCAGAAGAGACGGCGGAGGAGACGGCAGAGGAGACGGTGGAGGAGACGGCAAAAGAAACGGCAGAGGAGACGGTGGAGGATGAAGAAGCCGAAGAGGACCAGGCTGAGCCCGAACGAGTGAACATCAACACGGCGCCGCTGGAGGAACTGACCCGGATTCGGCATGTCGGTCCGGCGCGAGCGGAAAAACTGATCGAACTGCGTCCCTTCGACTCGCTTGACCAATTGAGCCAGATTGACGGGATCGGCCCGGCCGCGCTACGCGATATCCGCGAGGAGGGGGTGGCCCACGTCGAATGACCGGCAGAGGGTTTGCTCAGGCGTCGATCTCGCGGCTTATGTCGTAGCGCTCGAAGGCCCAGGCGGTAAGGCAGATGAATCCGCTGGCCGCAAGGAGCATGGAAAAGGCGGCCATGAGCCCGCTGAGGAACAGCGGCCATTCAAAAAGCAAGCGCGCCAGACCGCCGGGCAGGGTGGTCAGAAACAGCAAGGCGGCATAAAAGACACCGCGGATGAAGAACAGGGCGTAGGCCTGGCCCATCGCGTGGAGGTTGCCTCGCATGTTGAACATGCTGTGCTGAGGAAACAAGAGAAAGAGCAGGTTCTCCACCGCCGATATGCACAAGGTGAAACTCAGGAGAAGGAGGGCGGCGACAAAGGGGGCCGGGCTCAGGCCGGTTCCAGCGAGCACCCCCACAAACATCAGCGCCGCGGGAGGGCCTCCGGCGAGGGTGGCGTTCGCGGCGACTTGCGCCCAAGCCAAGGTCACCGCTTTCACGGGAAACGCCCGGAGCCATTCCATCCGGCTGCGGTCGGCGCGGAAGTCGAAGGGAAGGAACCACGCCCCGTACACGGCGCCGAAGATGGCGAACGCGCCTAGCGCGCCCATTCCGCGTCCGCCCGAGTACAGCGCCCCGGCGCCCCCCGCCAAGGCCAGCGCGAGGAAGACGAGAAGCAGCTTCCGGCTTTGACGGAGCCCCGCCATGACTTGCCGGCGGTACAGAGGGCCAAAACCCGACCAGTGGGGGAAATGAGGCAACCGAAGGCTTCCGGCCGAACCGCTGGGGCCTTGGAATACCTGGCCCCGCCGGAATCGTTCGAGCCGCTGGTAATGGCGTTCGCTTTCCGCCACGATGCGCTCGATGGACGTCTCATGGACGCGGCACAACGCCACCGCTAGGACGGGGACCAGCGCCAGGCACACAAGACCGTGAGCGGCGAGGATCGGCCAGGGCGCCTGGGCGAAGATGAGGATGGCGAACGGCCGCAGGGGCAGCGCGGCGCCTTGAATGAGGGGATCAGCAGCCAGCGCTTCCAAGACGCTTCCCGCCGTGGCGTGGCCGCCGGTAACGGCGAACCCGATGTAGGCGGCATAGCTCGCCGTCCCTCCCGCCAACGCAACAAGCGTCCCCCATTTGCGGAGTCCGTTTCCCAAGCCGCGATGCCACTGGGCGATGGTTATCGCAGCCAAATTGGCGCATAACCAGTAGAACAGCAGCCCATGGAAGGTGAGTACGATATTGGCGCTGACGGCGTGCATTCCCATGGCGATAAGGAACGAAATGACCACGGATTGCAGCAAGACGCCCCATAACCGGTAGAGAATCACCTGCCACCGGGGAACGGGCGCGGGGAATAACCAATCGATCTCGTTGGGCTGGAACGCCAAGGGAGCGGTGGGGACCAGAAGGGTCAAGAGGATCCCAAGCAGCGCGAAGATGAGCAACAAGGGCGCGAGGATCGCCGGCGTGGCCAGCATATCGCGGTATTCCGCCATGAACGGGAACTGAGAACCCCCCTCCTCCAATATACCCATACCGCTGACCACGAGGGAAATGAGGTACAGCCCGATCAGGCCCACTCCCAGCAGACTGAGGGCGATGTGACGCGGCCTACGCAGGGAACGCAGGAACTGGCGCACGACGCCCTTCATCCGCAATCGGATTAGTGTCACGAGACCGGGATGGAGCATGGAGACCCTCAGGTTGATGGACCCAGCGGCGAGTCCGCCTGGCCGGTGGCCCGGAAGAAAACGTCCTCCAGCGAGGGATCCGTCTCCACATCGCCAAACAACGCTCGCGCTTGCGTGGCGGAACCCATGTAGACCTGCCGGCCGTGATGAATGATGAGCAAGCTCGTGCACAGGTCTTGAATGAGCGCGAGCAGATGGCTGCTCACAATAACAGCGGTTCCCTTGGCGGCTTCTTCCGTGATGCTCTCCTTGAGCGTGCGAATGCCGCGGGGATCCAGACCGGTCATGGGCTCGTCCATCAAGATGAGTTGCGGGGCGTGAATGTACGCGCAGGCGATCGCCACCTTTTGGCGCATGCCCCGGGAGAGTTCGTGGGCCATGGTGTGCCGCTGGCCGGTTAGCTCGAACCGTTCAAGCAGGGCGTCCGCCTTTGACTCGTAGTCCGCCACGCCGTACAGCGCGGCGATGAATTCGAGATGCTCCCAGACCGTGAGGGCGTCGAAGAGATGGGGGTCATCGGGCACATACGCCAAGCGCTGCTTCGCCTCGACGGGCTCCCGCACGACATCGTATCCCCCTGTCAGAAGCCAGCCCCGCGTGGGCGGGATGATGCCCGCCATCGCGCGCAATAACGTGGTCTTGCCGGCGCCGTTCGGTCCGAGGAGGCCCAGGATAGCGCCGGGTTCGACTGTGAAGTCCAGATTGTCCACCGCGACAGCCGTATCGTAGACCTTGCGGAATCCCGACACCTGCGCCACCGGGGTGTCCGGCGCATGCGCTTCCATGTTCATTCGCTCCATGTCAGGCACGGGGCCGTTTCTACTTCCGTGGCGGGATAAGCGCGCAACCATTCCACGATGGGACGATGCACCTCCTCCCGGCCGTGACGGGCGAAGGCCAAGTCCACATGCTTGTAGTCCGCCGAATAGCCAAATTCCGTGCTCAAAACGATGAGCTTCTTGTCGGTGTGAGACAGAGACTCGAACAAACGCGTGACGTTGCCGCCCCGCGCAAGGGGATCGTACGCCGCATACAGGCCGAGGAGCGGCGTGCGAAGCTTGTGCGTTTCGGCGGCGATATCCGTCTTGCCTTGATTCATGAGCCAACGTTTGGTGACCACCCACTCCTCGGCTTCGCGCGCCGCCGGGTAGGGGACCACGTCGACAAGATTGAAGAAGGCGCCCGGCGTCACATCGGGGTGAACGTTCGCCCAATTGATGGGCAGGAGCCGGAGCCGCAGGCGCATCCAGCCGGCGATGGGCGCGGCGAGACGGATGAGAAACGAGAGCGCCGAGGGAACATAGTAAAAAAGCAGGCCGAGCAGGCGCCGGCGGGGCATGTGGATACCGTCGAAACTGGGAGGCGCGCCGAGCACCGCCGCGGAGGCGACGGCTTCCGCCCCGTGGACGGTCTCATAGGCGAAAAACAGCATACCGCCGAGCGAATGGCCCACCCAGTGAATGCGGGAAAACCCGGTTCGCTCTTGTATGTGCTGGATAGCGGCGGGCAGATCCTTTAGGAGCACATCGTCCAGTGTAGCCTCGAACCACTTCCCCGCCGGGGCTTGCGCGCTTCGGCAGATCCGGTAATCCAGCGCCCAGCAGTCGTACCCCGCCTCCGTAAGGGAATCAACAATGGCGCCGCCGGGCGGCTCCTCAAAGTAGCGATGATTCGCAAAAATGCCGTGGCACAACAACACGGGTTCGCCATGGGCGCCGGGGTCCTTTGGCCGGTGGCGGTGCGCGGCGATACGCCAGCCGTCTTCCGCCGCGATGAAATGCACTTCATGGGCGCGGGGCTTTCCGGGGTGGCGGTAGACAAGCAGCGCCCAAAGCCCCGCGAGCAGGCTGGTCAAAGCGAAGACCGCCGCGAAGCTCGCCAAGGGGATCATGGCCCCGTCCTTTCCGTATCCGCGTCCGGGCCGAGATGGCGTTTGACGGTCTCCGCAAGTTGCTGATTGAATCCGCGCAGCTCGGCGATTTGGCCGGGGTCCGCTTCCTTGATCCGGGCAACGGAGCCGAAGGCGTTAAGCAGTTGCCGGGCGCGCCGTTGGCCCACGCCGGGGATGTTGGTAAGCTTCGTACTCGTGACGGCCTTGCCGCGCCGCTTGCGGTGATACGTGTTGGCGAAACGGTGGGCCTCGTCGCGGATGCGCGCCAGCAGATGAACCACCGGCGAGTGTTGTTTAAGCACGATGGGATTCATCCGGCCGGGGATGAAGAACCGTTCCGGCGAATGGGAGCCGTCCTCCTGGCTCCGGCTCTTGGCGATCCCCGCGGCAGGGAGATCGTCCAGGCCGAGGTCTTGGAACACCGCCGTGGCGACGCCGAGCTGCCCCTTGCCCCCATCCAGCAACACGAGATCGGGCAGGTCGCCCTCCTCGATGGCCCGCTGGTAGCGCCGCATCAAGACTTCCCGCATCATCCCGAAATCGTCTTGGCCTTCCACCTGTTTGATAGCGTAGTGGCGATACCGGTTCTTGTTCGGCTCGCCGCCTTCGAAGACCACCATGGAGCCCACGGCCTTGGCCCCCTGCGTCGTGGAGATGTCGAAACACTCGATCCGCTGGGGAGCGCGGGGAAGCTGGAGCGCGTTGCGCACTTGCTCAAGGACGTCCTTGTTGGCTTTCTCCGAGAGGCGCTTCTCTTGAAAGCTGCTTTCGGCATTGCGTTCAGCCAATTCGACCATGCCCCGCTTGTCTCCCCGTTGCGGGTGATGGAGGGTGACGCGGCCGCCTCGCTGTTCGGCAAGGATTTCGGCGAGGACTTCATGCTCATCCAAAGCCATGGGGACGAGGATCTCGGGCGGGATGAGCGCGCCGTCGCTGTAGTACTGCAGGATGAACGAACTCAGCATCTCGTCCACGGGCATTTCATGGCGCTTGAACGAGAAGGAACGTCCGCCCGTCAGTTTGCCCCCCCGGAAAAAGAGCGCCTGCACCTCGCTGTAACGCCCCTCGGTGTACACGCCGAACACGTCGGTGTCCCCCTCTTGGCCCGAGCGTACGGTCCGCTGGCGTTCAAGGGTGTGTTCGATGGCGTGAAGCCGGTCGCGGAGCAGGGCGGCCTGCTCAAATTCCAGGGCGTCGGCGTGTTTTTGGATGGCTTCCTTGAGCCGCGCTTTTAATTCGCTGTTGCGGCCTTCGAGCGCGAGTTGGACCTGATCCACGAGTTCGCGGTACGCCGCCTTGTCCACATACCCCACGCACGGCGCCGCGCATTGCCCCATCTGGTAATACAGGCAGGGCCGCGTGCGGTTGTTGAGGACGGCGTCGCTGCACGTACGCAGCGGAAAGACTTTTTGAAGGTGGCGCAACGTCTCGCGCACGGCCTGCGCGCTTGAGTATGGTCCGAAATACTTGGCCCCGTCACGTTTCACCTTACGCGTCACCGTGAGGCGCGGGTACGGATGCTGCACGTTGAGCTTCAGGCTTACGTACGTCTTGTCGTCCTTCAGTTGGACGTTGTAGCGGGGCTTGTGTTCCTTAATGAGGCTGTTCTCGAGGAGCACCGCCTCCTTGTCCGTGGTGGTGACCATGAAATCGACGCGGGCGACGCGCCGCATCAGGAACTTGACGCGGTAGCGCGTATCCTGATCGTTGATGTACGAACGGATGCGCGCGCGAAGGTTCCGCGCCTTCCCAACGTAGATCACCTTATTCGCCTGATCCCGCATGATGTAGCAGCCGCACGCCGTGGGGACCTGGCTCAAGTCGAATTCGGCCAGAAACGTCTCGGGGTCCTTGCGGGCCGCGGGATCAGGCGTGAGTTCCAATTGGGTCAGCGATGCGATTTCCGGACGCTCTTCCATACCTCAAGGATACCACAGCGCTTCACGGCGGAGGAAAGGATCAAACCAACCCGCCTAGATGGGGCGCGGCCCGCCGTGCTAAACTATCGTATATGAACACATTACTACCTCTTATTCTATCGTTGGCTGTCGCGGGGGCGGAGGGAGAACTCGCCTATCGGGCGGGGCCGAATCCCGCCACGCGTCACGTGTGTGTCGTTGATGTCGAAAGCGGCGAGGTCCGGGAACTCGGGCCCGGAGGCGGCGATGGTCCTCCGGCGTGGGCGCCGGATGGCGAATGGCTCGCCTTCGAGTCAGCAGACGAGGACGGGGTGGGCATCTACGTCGTTCGCGCCGACGGTTCCGATGGCGTCATGCTTGATACGGAAGCCTCCCATAACCATCAACCCCAATGGGCGCCGGATGGCGAGCGCATCGCCTACTCCGCGGGAGAAGGATTGAGGCGCCAAATCCGGGTCCATGATCGCGCCACGGGGGAAGAAACGGTTTGGGCAGGGGGCCAGGAAGGGCTGCTGACGGTCCGTTGGATGGGCGAGGACGAACTCCTCGCCACGGCGCTCAAGGGAACGGCGGGTCAAAATCTAACCTCGGATTTGTTTCGAGTCACGGAAGAAACGGCCGAGCTTATACCCCTCGGGGAGGATACGGGCGGACGCTATTTCGAATGGGCGCCCGCGCCCAATCCCGCGAACCCGGGTGTGATTGCCTTCGAGTCCAATGATGGCGGGTTCCGCGACATCTTCATCGCCTCGGAGGAGCGGGGCTTGGTCAATGTGAGCAATCATCGCCGGGCGGATTGGAATCCCGCGTGGTCCCCCGATGGCGAATGGATCGTCTTCGAATCCTTTCGCGAAGAGCGGCGCGGGATTTTCCGCGTGTATCCAGAGACGATGCGGGTACACGAGGTGGCCGTATCCGAAACGTATGAGAATTGGGCGCCCGCATGGGCGCCGGATGGAGAACGATTGGCGTTTGTCTCGAATCGCGATGGCGCGCCCCGCATCTTTGTCGTCGGCGTGGAGGGTGGGGACGCCCAACCGGTGACCAAGGCCGACCAACCCGCCGCCCATCCCGCTTGGCGGCCGGAGGGCAGCCAATGAGCATGACATCCCGTCTTATGCTAGCCATTGGCGCCGTCTGTCTGGCGGCCGGGGCCATGGGCCGCGCTGAGGATGGCGCACTCGATATCATCTTGAGTCCCCACAACGGCAGGCCTACCCTGGTCCGGCCCGGAGCCGCCTTCGAAGCCGTGCTAACGAAGGAGGCCCCCCTGAAACTCGCTGGCGAAGACGGCGCGCTTACGATGCCGGTGGAATGGGAGGCGCGGCCGGACGGCCGGCACGTGGCCACGTGCCACCTCCCCGACGAGATTTCGCCGGGCGTCTATGCCCTGGAAGCCGAAGGCGAAGGGGATGACGAGCGCGATCGCAATGAGCGGGCGCTGCACGTGAAGGAGTCCTTCCCCGACGTGTATCTCGTGGCCCACCTCGCGGACCCCTCGTTGGGAGCCGGCGAGGAACTCGGGGAATCCCTTGCGCGTCTCCGGGAAATCGCCGCCGAAGTC
>JAWOFY010000419.1:0-7803 GCA_046497285.1 Candidatus Hydrogenedentota bacterium | reverse complement strand
GTTTGGAAGGGGGCTCCTCTCATTGCAAGGATCCGCGCCGTGACCCGCCAAGAGAAGGCTCGCCGACTGATTTCGGGGGCGGGAGCGCCTTGTTCGCGGGGTGGCGATGAGTTCCATTGATTGACCAGTACGCTACGCAAGTGTTAGGGTGAAACACTATTCCTTTCGCCGGGGGCTCCGCCGCCTCGGGGGAAGAAACCCAAAACACAAGGAGGTCCATGTATCATGACCTATCGGAAACGTAGCGGCCCGGAAGTGGTTAATGCGGGCGGCTCGGGGCAATTCAAAGTGCCCGACTTCAGCAACCTGCATCTCAATCCCAAGGCGATTGTGATAGCGGTGCTTGTGCTGGTTATCTTGATCTGGTTTTTCCGGGGCGGGCCGGTCTACACCGTGGAGCCGGACGAGGAGGGCATTGTCCTTACCTTCGGCAAGTACACCAAGAGCACGCCGCCGGGCTTGCACTTCAAGATGCCCTGGCCCATTCAGACCGTTGAAACGCCCAATGTGCAAGAAATCAAACACCTTGAGTTCGGGTTTCGGACCATCGAGGGCGCGCGAGGCTACCGCACCTTCCAAGAGGATCCTGAGATGCTCGAAGAAGCCCAAATGCTCACAGGCGACGAAAATGTGGTGAATTGCGCCATGGTGGTTCAATACCGCATCGAGAATCCCTTGCCGTATTTGTTCAATTTCCGTGAAGGTGAGGCGGAAGACACGCTGCGTGATATCGGTCACGCCGCCCTGCGGCAAACGGTGGGCGACCATCCCATCGACGATGTGCTCACGGAGCGCCGTCCCGCCGTGGCGGGCGAAATCCAGGAGCAAATACAAGAGATCGCCGACAGCTATGGGCTTGGCGTGAGCATTACGGCGCTGCGGCTTCAAGATGTCCGCGCGCCCGAGGAAGTAGCCGCCGCTTTTCGCGACGTCGCGAGCGCGCGGGAAGACCGGGAACGCATTATCAACGAAGCCCGGGCGTACCAAAGCGAACAGCTCCCGCGAGCCGAGGGCGAGGCGGAGCGTCTTCGTCAGGAAGCCCAAGGCTATAAGGAAGCGCGCATCGCCGAGGCGACCGGTGAGGTGTCGCGGTTGCTGGCCATTGCCCAACGCTATGAGGCCACCCCTGAGGTCACGCGCGCGCGGCTGTACCTCGAAACCATGAGCGAAGTTCTGCCTGAACTGCGCTTGACCGTTGTGGATCCGGACGCCGGCGTGTTGAACCTTCGGAATCTAAGCGATGGTCAAGGACTGTTCGCCGGCGGCGAATCACAAGAGGACGAATAGACGCCATGCAAAAAGAGTATTTGATTAGCGGGATTGTACTGGTCGTTATCGCGGCAGGGTTATTCATTATTTTTGGAAGCGCCTATGTCGTGAACGAACGCGAACAAGCGGTGGTGACGCGATTCAACAGGCCCGTCCATGTAGTGCTTGGCACAACGCACGGGGATGTGGAGGCGCCAAGCTTCGAGGAACGCCGCCAGCAAGTCCACGACTCGGTGCGCGAACTGGCGGGAGAAGGCGACCTTGATATGGAAGGCGGGGAGAACGAGTCAGAGATGCGCGTTTCCGAAGGGCCCGGCTTGTACTTCAAGATGCCTTTCGTCGACGAAGTCCACCGGATGTCGAATGTCGTGCTGGAGTACGACGCGCCTCCCTGGGAGATGCACCTCGCCGACCAGAAGCTCATTCGCGTAGACAACTTCGCGCGGTGGCGCATCGAGAACCCGCTTCTGTTTCTTGTGCGGGTTCGCACCGAGGAGCGGGCGCACAACCGGCTCCGCGACGACATTAATGACCAGATGCGCGGTGAAATCGGCGGAAACAGCCTGACGGAGGTAATCCGCACCACGAACCGCTTCGTGGACCGCCGGCCCGCCTTTCTTGAGGAACTCGGAGACGGATTGGGCGAGGGCGTCGAGGAGATGGTCCAGGAGGACTTCTATCACGACAGCCCCATCCGGGAACACGTCGAACGCGGCCGCGAACAGCTCATGAGTGACATCACGCGCGCAGTGGACGAGGGGGTGGGCGAATGGGGCGTACGCGTCCTTGATGTCCGCATTCGGCGGGCGGAACTGCTCGAGGAAAACTTGGAAGCGGTATTCGAGCGAATGGAGGCCGAGCGCTCCCGGCTGTCCAAAGGATACCGCAGCGAAGGCGAGCGGCAGGCGTCCATCATCGAAGGCCAGACCGACCGCCGGGTGGAGGTACTCACCGCCAACGCCGAACGCGACGCCGAGATCTTGCGGGGGGAAGGCGACGCCGAGGCGGCCGGGATGTTTGGCGAGGCGTTCGCCGCTCATCCCGAGGTGTACGAATTCATACGCACGCTGGACCTTATTGAACAGTCCACCCCCTCGGACAGCGAGCTTATCGTAGGGTTGGACACCAGTATCTACAGGCTCTTGCGCAGTCCCCACATCTCGATGGAGCCGGGCGATATCCTGCATGATCGCCAACAAGTGCCGGCCGAACCCCCGAGTGAGCCCCTACCCGAGGCGCCAGCGGCATCCCCCGAGGTGAATGTGGAACTGGAAGAAGAAGTGACACCGGAAGGGGAAGACATGTCTCCCATGGGAGGGCAAGAAGTCGAGGACGCGCAAGAAGACAACGAAGAGGATGGCGGCTAAGCAGGCGCCGTTCGACGTTCTTGGTCAGTCGATCCACTGGGGCGCCCCTCTCGGAGCGTCTGCCAGGCCGGTAAGACGATTTAGCGTGCGCCGAGTTGTTTTGCACACAGGAGGGGGCAGCGCTTTTGCCAAAGCGTTGCCCTCGTCTGTCTTGTTTTCATCTCTTCGGGCTATGCCATAGGGAGGACCACAGCTGAATTGTGGGATTGATAATGCCCTTTTTGACGGCAGCGTTCGATTGCATGGAGGGTGCTCTTGGACGCCGCCTAAGGGGCGCGGGTATACTTACGGCGCGCCATTGTTGAGAGCCAAGGAAATGGGGATGCGGGCGCGGGAGGAGAGCCTGGGGTCAAGGGGCGCCTTCCGAACCGCAACCGCCAGCACGGATCGCGAACAGAAAGGACGACGTTGATCGCACGCACCCAGCTCAAGGAAACAACGCCGGTGGACACGGACGGGCTTACCGCGGCGGAATCGTTGGACATCACGCATCATGGATGCTAGGCCGAGCGAGGAGCGAATCCGCCGCCACGTGCAACACCTCGCTGGCGTGCTGGGGTCGCGCGGACCAAACACGGAGAACGAGCGCTCCGCGGCGCAGTACATTCGGCAGCGTTTCGAGCAACACCATTCCCGGGTGGCGGTGGAGGAATTCAGCTCGCCGGACACGTTTTATCCGCTCTTGGCGAGTTACTATGCCGAGTTCACCGTGGTGTCCGTGCTAGCGACATGGCTCCCTTCCGTGGCATTGGTGTATGGACTGGTAGTCTTTGGGCTATATATCGCCGAGATTACGGGTTACCGGGTGGTATCCCGGCTCTTACCCGAGTTCACAAGCCAGAACGTGTTCGCCCGGCACCCTGGCGCGCGGGCGCGGCGCACGGTGGTCGTCACAGCGCATTACGATACGGGGAAGGACACCCCCCTGGCCGCGGCGGGCCAAAGTCCCTGGCTGCGCAACGTCCATTACGCGCTCATTGCTTGCATGTTGCTCGTGCTCTTCTCTTGTCTCGCGCAGAGCCAGGGGCTGTTCGAGGAAAATACCGTGCGGCCTGACTACATCGTGCGATGGGCGGGCGCGATGGTGTTACTCACAGCGGCGGGCTGGCTTGGGCTGCATGAGCTGGCCAGCGATCAAAGGCCGGGGGCGAACGACAACGCCAGCGGGGTGGCGGCGCTGTTGGAGCTGAACGAGCAGCTCAATCATATGCCCCTGCCGCATTGCGATGTGTGGCTCGTGGCGACGGGAAGCAAGGAGGGATGGCTGAACGGCATCCGCCACTTCATCACGCATCACCAGCTGGATCACGAGTACACCTATTTCATCAACATTGAGCGGATAGGTGTGGGGCAGTTGCATTACGTGACGGCGGAGGGCGTGCTGCACCCGTTCGATAGCGATTCGTTCATGGTGAAGCAGCTCGAAGCCATGGCCGGCGCGTATGGGATGGAGCCGTATATGCACCACGGTTTGCCTACCGACGCTTACCTGCCCGCCGCCCGAGGATACAAAACGGTGTCGCTCATGGCGGCGCCGCCGGACATGAAGGAGGGCGCATGGGACTCCGTGGCCCAGATCGACGCCGGTCTTATAGCCCGGGCCGCGGACGCCGCCTATAACTTGATGCAGCGGATTGATGCAACGGCCGCCCCTAATTCGGACTACTGAGAAACCCGTCTTCTTGTTTCCTTTTAGCGGCCACTATTGACGCGCCTCATCTAAGTCACTACTATTTTATTTTCCAACTATGCGGATCAACTAAGGAGAAACCACCATGGAACTAAATCCCCACATTTTTCGCGAATACGATATCCGCGGCATCGCCGGCAGCGACCTCGATGAAACCGTGATGGAGACCTTGGGAAAGGCCATCGCCGCTTTCTTGCGAGGCAAAAAGAAACACAACTGCGTGGCCGTGGGACGCGACGGCCGCCACACGTCCAGGACATACGCCCACGCCGTTGTTGACGGGCTCACCGCCTGCGGTTTGGAGGTCATCGATATCGGCGAAGTCCCTACCCCGGTGCTCTACTATGCCCTTTTCACCTTGGACGTAGATGGCGGCGTCATGATCACCGCGAGCCATAATCCCTCTGAATACAACGGCATGAAGGTCGCCGTGGGCCAATCCACCCTTCATGGGGAAGACATCCAAAAACTGCGCAAGCTCGCCGAGAAAGGAGACTTTCCCAAAGGAAAGAAGAAAGTCACCATCACGCGCACGGACCTGGTTCCGAAATACCAGCAGCGCATCGTACGCGGCGTCAAAGTGCAGCGGAAGCTTAAGGTCGTCGTGGACGGGGGCAACGGCGTCGGCGGCCCCGTGGCCGTGCCCCTCTACGAACGGCTGGGCTGTGAGGTCATCCCCCTGTATTGCGACGTGGACCCCGACTTCCCCAACCATCATCCGGATCCCACCAAGGCGGACAACCTCCAGGACCTTATCGCCAAGGTGAAAGAAACCAAAGCCGATTGCGGCATCGCTTTCGACGGCGACGTGGACCGCATCGGGGTCGTGGACGAAAAGGGCGATATCATTTGGGGCGACAAGTTGCTCATTCTCTTCGCCCGCGCCGTGCTTCAGGAAAAGAACAAGGCCACGATCATCGGCGAAGTGAAATGTTCGCGCACCCTGTACGATGACATAGCCAAGCAGGGCGGCAACCCCATCATGTGGAGGACGGGCCATTCCTTGATCAAAGCGGCCATGAAGGAACATAACGCCGAGCTTGCCGGCGAGATGAGCGGCCACATCTTCTTCAAGCATCGCTGGTACGGGTTCGATGACGCGATCTACGCGGGAGCGCGCTTGCTTGAACTGTTGAGCAAGGGACGCCGGCCCCTCAGCCGCCACCTCGCCAACATTCCCACAATGTATTCCACCCCGGAAATCCACGTGAAAACCAGCGAGGATCGCAAGTTCGAGATCGTGAAACAGGCCACGGAGTACTTCCAGAAGGACATGGGGCTCGACGTCAACACCATCGACGGCGCCCGCATCGAGTTCCCCGATGGATGGGGCCTGGTCCGAGCCTCCAACACCTCGCCCGTACTGGTGATGCGATTCGAGGCGGAAACCCCCGAGCGCCTCGAGGAAATCCAAAAGATGGTCGAGGACAAGGTGAAGGAACTCAACAAATAGGCCCGCCTACCGGCGGAAAAGATGACTTTCGCGCAGTTGGCTGATCTGCTCGTCGCCCATCGAAATAAGCTGCCCCAAGGGTAAGGCGTTGAGGAGCGACTGCGCGGTGAACTCGGCCACTTCGAGCCGATCGTAAGCCTCGAGAAGCGAGCCGCCTGTGACGAATACGGCGTCGTTTTCCAAAAGCACGGCGGGGCAGTCAGCGGACAGCGCCTCCGCCAGCGTATCGTCTTCGGAGAACTGAGAGCCGTAGGGGAATTTGGGCGCATCGCGCAGCATGGCGTAGCTTTCGGGAATGGTGCGCGTATCGAAGGGGCCCTCCGTGACCGCAAAAGCGGTGACGGAGGGCCCTTGAGCCGAGCAGATGGCCTTCGTATCGGGATGGTGTTCGTACACCTTCTTGTGCAACGGCGTGGAGCGGCTCGGCAGTTTGCCCACTTCGCGCTGCCCCTCACGCACAAGGACGAGGTCCTCCTCCGTGAGGTATTTGCGGTCTTGACCCGTTGGCGTGATCAGAAACGCGTCCGGTCCCACCCGCGCCGACACCGCGCCTTCCGTGCTCGTCATGATCTGCTGGTCGTAGGCCCGGTGGACAATCTCGCAGATGAACTTGCGCAGCTTCTTTTCTTTGTTGGTGTGTTGTTCCGGGGTAAACTCGGGGAGAGAAGGGCGGTGGCGCTGAAACATCTGAATTTGCTCCGGCGTCAACACCCGATACGGGCCAATCGTGCGCGCCTTGATGATAAGCCGGGCGCAGAAGTCCAGCGTTTCAAAGCGTTGATACGCCTCTTCTATCGTACGGCCCGCACACACCACCCCATGGTTCTCGAGCAAGACGCTGTCGTAGCCTTCCGCAAAGGCGCGGGCGATGTTTTCCCCCAGCTCGGCGCTTCCCGGCGTGGCGTAAGGCGCGAATCCCACATGGCCGCAGATGTCCGCGGCCTGCGCTAGGATGTTCGTGTCGGGACGTTCGCGCACGATGCTGAAAGCGACCAGCGCCGAGGGATGAGCGTGGATGACCGCCCCGACGTCGGGCCGGGCCTCGTAAATCGCCTCGTGAAACGGGAATTCGGATGACGGCCGGTGAAGCCCGGTAACCGATCCATCGGCGCGAACCCGCACGATGTCCTCCGCCCGCAGTTTGGCCTTGTCCACGCCCGCCGGCGTGATCCACATGGAGCGGCCCTCGTCCAACAGCGAGATGTTGCCGCCCGAGGTCGTGGTCATTCCATAGAAGTACACCCGCTTCATATACATGACGATGAGATCACACGGGTGCATGAGATAGTGCTTCATAAAGGGGTTCTCCTAAGAAAAACGGGGGCTGGGCCAGCCTTATCGGATACGCTTGGGGTTTGCTCCGGACGGATTATAATTGGGTTGACCTCCCCCGGTCCAGCGGCTAACTTGGCCTATAGGCGGTACAAGCGGCCCTTTTCCTTGCTATAATCGCGGCGATCATGACGAATCCCACCAAGACATGGAAAACCCTCGAGGAAGCGGCCAAGGGCAAGCTTACGCCCATGCTGCGCCAGTATCTCGACGCCAAGGCCGAGAGCGGCGATTCCCTGTTGCTGTTCCGCATGGGGGACTTCTACGAGCTGTTCTTCGAGGACGCCGTCGAGGCCGCCGAAATCCTCGGCGTGGCCCTCACCTCGCGCGACGGAGCGGATAAGGACGAACGCATCCCCATGGCGGGCGTCCCCGTGCGCAGCGTGGAGAGCTACGTCGCGCGGCTTATTCAAGCGGGCAAAACCGTGACCTTGTGCGACCAGGTCGAGGATCCGCGCGAGGCGAAGGGCGTCGTGAAACGCGCCATCACCCGGACGGTTACGCCGGGCACGGTTACGGCGCCGGATCTGCTCGAAGAGTCGGTGAACAACTACCTCGCGGCGTTGTCCGTTGAAAATGGCGCCGCCGGGCTTGCGCTGGTCGATGTGACCACGGGAGAATTCCTCGCCGCGCAAATCGAGGGGTGTTCGGAACAAGAACTCTCGGATGAACTTGCGCGCATGACCCCATCC
>JAWOFY010000409.1:0-4401 GCA_046497285.1 Candidatus Hydrogenedentota bacterium | reverse complement strand
CTTTAAGGCTTGCACGGCCGTCTCCACGGTCCCATACGCCGTCATGACGATACACCGCGTGTCGGGGCTTTCCTTTTGAATCGCTTGCAAGACCTCGAGCCCGTCCATGGGCGTCATCTTGAGATCAGTGACAACCAAGTCAAAGGCGCGATCGCGGACGAGCTGAACCCCTTCCCGGCCGTTGCTCACGGTCTCGCACGCATGACCGGCCCGGCTAAGGGCTTCCTCGACATACTCCCGCATCAACGCGTCGTCGTCTATGATAAGGATGCGCGATTTCGTCATACCCGATTCATGCTTTCGGTCCCGTCTCAGGCAGCCCAGGCGTCCCCTCGGGAAGGTAGATGTAGAATTGGGAGCCTTCGCCCACCACGCTCCGGGCGTTGACGTGGCCGCCGTGGCCCTCGACAATCTTCTCCGCGACGGCCAAGCCGAGGCCGGTGCCTTTCTCCTTGGTTGTGAAGAATGGGGAAAAGGCCTGCTTGAGCTTGTCCTCCGGCATGCCGCACCCCGTGTCGGCGATACACATCGCCACGTGTTCGCCCTCGCGGAACGCGGAGATGGTGATCCGCCCGGGTTCGCCGTTCATGCTTTGGACGGCGTTCAGCAGGATGTTGAGCAAGACCTGGCGCGTTTTGTCGGGATCGGCCTGGACCAGCATATCCGCCGGCACATCCCGCTGGAACGTGACGCCGCCATTGACGGGATCCATGTACGCCAAGGCCGCATCCACGAGGTCGGCGCAAGCCGTGGGCCGCAACCGCAATTGCAGGGGACGGGTGAATTCGAGAAGTTCCGAGACGACCTCGTCTAGATCCTGAGCGCCCGCTAGAATCTTGTCCACCAAGCGTCTCTTGGGATCATCGGGCGGGAGATCCCGCTGCAACAACTCGGCGAAGCCCCGAATGCCACCCAGCGGATTGCGTATCTCGTGGGCCACCGTGGCGGCCAACTCGCCCACCGCCGCCAGCCGGTCCTTATGGCGGACCTGTTCCCGCAGGGTCTCGAGTTCGCTCAAGTCTTGGAACACCTTGACCCAGCCAATAAGCTGTTCGCCGCGATCGCGAAGCGGGGCGTCCCGTTCGCTTACGGGAACCGCCGACCCGTCGCGCGCCCGCAATTCCCGGATGCGGCGATCGCCGGGGAGCGAGAAGACGCGGCCGAAAACCTCGCGGAACGCCTTGCCGGCAGCCTCCTCCGCCGAGTATCCAAGGACATGGGTGGCGGCTTGGTTGAACCGGATGATCGTGCCCTGGGTGTCTACCGCGATGACGCCATCGCTCATCCCCTCAAGGATGGAGTCGAGATAGTCATTCGTGAGGGCCAACTCTTGATTCTTGGAGGCCAGCTCGTTGTCCAATTCACGGACCCTGGCCTCAAGCAACCGGTAGGACTCCTCCCAACTTTGCGTGGTTTGCGTGAAGAGTTCGAAGGCTTTCGCCAAGGCTTGCATGTCGGCGTGGTCGTTGGAATCGTTACTCATACCTGTCTGTCCAAGAAATCCGAGCCAGGATCGCTGCTGGTTTCGCTATTGCCATACTTCTGTAAGGTGCGGCGGCCCCGGAGTACTTCCCCCAAGGCCTGCCGCGTTTCCGCCACTTGGGTTTCCAATTCGGCCGCGGCCGTGTCGTAGGCTTTGGAGAGCTTCTCCCCCAGCGCTTGGGATTGGGCGGCCAAATCCTGGATTTCCGCGCGCTCGCTGCTGGAGAGCGCCGTGGACTGGGTCCATTCCCGGAGCAGCAGCCGATTTTCCTCTTCAAAAGCCGCCGTTTCCCGTTGGCGCCGCGCCTCGGTTTCCAAAACGGGTTCAAGACCATGTTCATCGAGGCGCCTGCGCAGGTTCTCCATCTCCTCCAACCGGATTTGGAGCCACTGAATCTGCCGGTTGAAGTAATCCCGCAAACGCCGTGTGAGTTCGGGGTCAGCCATGACCCTACAACTCGTCTGCGTCTGGTCTCACGGCAAGCGGTTCCCCGCCCCGCAAGACGTGTTCCTGCCGGGCATAGCGCGCCTTCGTTTCGGCGGCTTCGGCCCATGGCGAATCACTCTCGGCGATGGCGCCATAGCGTTCGGCGCTGCGCTCATACTCGCCATACTGCATCAGGGCGTTGGCCCGCTGAAACTCGGCCCAGTGCCCATCGTCATCGCCGTTGTCCGAGGCCTCCACCGCGACGGCGTAGGCTTCCGCGGCCCCCCGGTAATCGCCCCGATCATAGAGGTGGTCGCCCCAACGCACGGCCGCTTTGCGAACGTGTTCCCTCGTCCGCGGCTCCTCTTGCGCGCGAGTCTCCAGTTCCCTGACCAGGCTTCGCGCCTGGGCCGTCTGGTCCGTGGCGAGATAGGCGTCGAGGAGCAACAACGTATCCTCGGGCTCCACGTGGTCCGGGTATGACGCTTGCGCCTCTTCAAGCAAGGCGAGCCCCCGCTCCGCGTCGGCGCGCAGCAACGCCTCCCCTTGGCGCGTGAGCAAGCGATACGCCTGCTCTTCGCGAAGCTCATCCACGGGCGTGCGCTCGGCTACCGCCAGCCCCTGATCCCAGGCTTGACCTTCAAGGAGGGCTATGGCCGCTTCCGCCAACAGCTCGGGGTCCTCCGTCCGCGCCGCCACTTGCTGGTACCGGGGATTGGATTCTTGATGAAGCTCCATGTCCGCATAGAGCGCCGCAAGGGAGGCCACGGCGTCTTGATAGTGTCGACCAGCTTCGGCTGTCATTTCCAACTCTTCCAGCCGCGCCACCGCTTCTCTTGCCCGGCCCATCTCATACAACACCTCCGCCGCTTCGATGCTAGCCTCGCGAGCGGCCTCGGTTCCCGGAAAACGCTCGCCGATCCGCTCGAACACCTCGAAGGCTTCACGGTTGCGATCCAGAGAGCGGTAGGCCTTGCCCGCCGCCAAGTGCACGTCGGGGTCATCCACCTGCTCCTCGGCGGCCAGGGCGAAGGCCTCGGCGGCCTCCTCCAGTTCACCGGCGTCCTGCATGACTTGTCCCGCTTCGTACACCGCCTCGCCCGCCTCGGGATATTGAGCCGTGACTTGCCGCGCCAGCCGCAAGGCCTCGCTACGCCGCCCCATGTCTTCCAGAATTTGGGCCAATTCGACGAGGGCCAAGGGAGTGACTTCGGTTTCCGGAAAGAAATTGAGGAGTTCGCGCAGGGCGCGTTCCGCTTCTTCCGTTTGCCCCAGGGCGCGGTACGCCTGGGCCAGCAACAGATAGAGCGAGTCATTGCCTTCGATGGAGGTCGCGCTAGCCAAGTAGCCATCCAGCAGTTCCACGGCGCGCTCATGATCGCCTTCCTCATGCGCGAAACGCGCCAGCCGCTCGATAGCTTGGGCCCTCTGAGCCGCGTCTGGCCGGAGCGCCACGGTTTCTTTATAGCGCCGCTCGGCCTGGTCCCGCTGGCCCGCCGCGGCGTAGGCGTCGCCCAGCAGCAACTGGGCCCGGGGCAGATAGGGCGAGTCCGGATGTTGCTCGACCAGCCGCCGAAGCAAGTCCGCCGCTTCCGCGGGTTCGTCCAACTTCAAGGCCAACCGTCCCGCGGCGAATAGCACCTCATCCAGATTCGCCGGAGGTTCCGGATGCGTCACTATGTCCGCGTACAAATTGCGGGCGGCGTACTCCATCCCCAACTCTTCATTGAGCCGGGCTTGCCAAAACCGGGCCTCCGACAAACGCGGATGATCCCCATGATCGGCGGTTATCTGATCAAGTTCGTTCAGAAGGGAGGTGACCTGCTCTTCCTCCGGTTCATCGGGCAACGCTTCGTAAGCCGCCTCGGCCCACATGAAACGCGCGTCCGCCCGCATCGGACTCTCCGGAGTCCGGGCGATGGCGGCGCTCAAAACCCGCGCGGCCTCGCCGTGCCGCCCGAGATCCATCAGGTTGCGCGCATGCTGCGTGGCGTACGCAATATCCACGGGGGCCTCGTCCGTCACAAAACCGGGGCCGGGCTCTCGCACGGGATACGCCGCTAGGGCGGCATACAGGCTTAGGCCCGCCGCGAGGGCCGCACTCCCCACGACACTAATCTTCAGGGCGCGGGTCAAGGATATCTCCGGTAGAATGCGGCCGAGTTCTCCCAGCCAATCCCGCCCCGGCTTCGGCTCCTTGTCCGCCACTGCTTCTTGTTGTGGCGCGGAACCGCCCGCAACCAAGGGTTCCGATTCCTGCTCCGGTCCGGGCGTTCGATCGGCCGGTTTGGGCTCCGAGGCTTTCTCCGAAGACGCCTCTTCTACCGTGTTCTCTCGGGGCGCAGGGCCAGCAGACGGCTCCGGCGCAGACGCGGTTTGCCTTGCTTCAGAAGAGGCGCCTCTCATCTCGTTCAAAAGGTTATCGAGATCGTCCTGTGAAAGAAGGTCGTTCTCCAGCGCCCCCCCGGAGTCTGCGCTTTCCGGCGGAACGC
>JAWOFY010000327.1:0-9233 GCA_046497285.1 Candidatus Hydrogenedentota bacterium | reverse complement strand
GCTCCTCAGAGACATTCCCCGTAAGATGGATAACCTCTGAGGCAAAGGATTCGTCAATGGGAAACGCCCCCAGGGGGGTATCGAACACGCCCCGCCGAAAAACCGACGCCGTCTCTATGGCGTAGCGATGTGAACATCCCATCAGAATGACGCGCTGGGGACGTTTGCCCTCAACCCGCTTGTACGCACAGGCCGCGGACGGCCCGGAAAACGGATAACCCGCATGAGGCGCGATCAGCGCGGCGACTTGTTCAGGGGCAGGCTCCACATCGGCTTGTTGCAAGCATTCCTGCACAACCTTTCTGAGCCGCCCGGGTTCCCCGGGGTAGAACTGGCCGGCGACAGCGGATTTCCGCGTGACAGTTGCGTTTTCCATCTCCATACGTCACCTCCCACGAGCATAACGCCTTCCGTGATTCGGCGAACCATTGGGCGCGGGCAACTCCGCCCCGTTTGCCGAGGTTAGACAGGCCGCGCCTGTTTCATAACCATGAGACTGCTTTATTGCTTATCTTTCCGCATGGACATACCCCTTGCTTCCCTGCGTCACGCCCTCAACCCATGTACAGCATCATAAATCTCATCAGACGCTGCGTTGGGCGGGAGCTGTCCCAAGCGCGAGGCGTGTTGAGGTTCAAGCGTCCGGCCTACCTGAGCGAAGAAGGCGTTGCGTTCGGAGAGCGAGGGATAGTTCCGCTTCGCCCATTCACTGAGGTATCCCAAGCCGGCATGCCGTTGCATGACCGTGTGGGCATACATGATGTACGCTCCCTCGCAGAACACCGAAGCCACGGGTTGAAGTTCCTCGGCATCGAAGTCATCCACAAAACGCTGGCCGTACGCGTTCATCTCCGTGCCCACGACAATCGGCAAGCCCCGGTCCATGGCCTTTTCCACCACGTCATAGAGATTGGCCACCTTGATCTTCTTGGTTTCTGGGTCCGCAATGTTCCAGTTGCGATCCGGAATGATATTGAGGGCCGCCGTGCCCGCGTCCATATGCAGATCAAGCAGTTCATCCATGGCCTGCTCCCCGGCGGAGGTTCCATCAAGCCAAGTGAGGGTGGGAAGGGCATGAGCTTCTAGAGCAAACCGGTTGAACCGGTTCAGCCGCGGGAAGGCGTCGCTGTCTGGCTGCACGTAGCCGGGACCGCCCCGTTTCATGGTTTTCGACCGTATAAGGGCTTGCATAGCAGGAGAATCGCCGAGAAGCTTCTTGATTTCGGCGGAATCCGTCTTGAGTTTTTGCGCCCAGAAGCGGACGCGCTCGTCTTCGTCTGGGAAGACTTCGGCCGCCTTCGCTTCGTAGGCCTGACACACATGACGCTCGGTCACGTTTCCGTTGGGCGTCCATGGCGTGACGTCGAGGTGATAATCCACCTCCACGGGGGTCAAATACCCATTGACCCGCTCTATCAGCCCTTGCGTGCGGCGCTGCGCCAATTCCTTCAACTCGGCCAGAAAGGCCTTGTCCGGCACATCGCTCTTTGGAAAGCCCATGCCCATGTGGTACGTGATGCCCGGCTCGCCGGGGGAGTTGATCTCGCGCGATGAGAATTCGGGCAAGAAAAGCCGGGTTTCGAGCCCGGCCGCCGCGCGCAGATTCAACCGGCTCGCCGCGTCAAGAAACTCTTCAACGGCGTCCAACACATCAAAATCCACAACCCCCGCCACGGCTAAACCCGCTTGCCGCGCTTTCCACGCGAAACAGGTGGGCGAATACCCATAGCCGTTGAACGAATAGAAAGTGTGGCAATGCATATTGACGGCGTTGCCGGGCTCCGGCAATTCAATCACGCCCTGATCCGCCATTTGGATGAGTTCGTCAAGAGCAGCCCTGCGCCGCGCAGGATCAAAATCGTTGAGCTGAGTTTCCAGGTGTGTTTGGGTGTCCACGGACATGGAGCTTCTCCTTCGTGCGCAACTTGAGATGGAAAACTCCATGGTACCGGACGTAGCGCCCTAAATCCAAATAAGAGGCGGCCTTACGCCTCGTAATAGACGTCTTGAAGACGTTTAGCCAAGCGGTCGGTGTAGTGGGCTATCCCGGAAAGGCCCTGTTTCAAAATCACCTTAAGCCGGGCGTCCCTCTCGTTTAGGAAAAGCCGGGTTTGCAGTGATGTGTAGCAACTCAGCGCCAATTCCGCTTCTTCAAACGAAAGGCTCGCGAAGGCGCCCTTTTTGAGCTTTTGGACCGCCGCGCGCAACACGGCTTGCCGGTGGCGCTCCGCCTCGCTATACTCGGCAGACCTACCCGCATTTTCCGGCTTGGCCGTGGCCGCTTCATGCCGCCGCGACTGGAACTCGACCCGCGCATTCAAAAGCCGCGCGGCCTCGTAACGTCCTTCCTCGTTTTCCCCGCTCCGGGCATAAGCCCGGCCCTGGCTCAGTTCCTCAAGCGTGGCCTCCATCTCCACGCCAAAGGGCGTATCCATCAAAGGCAATGCCGGCGCCGATGGAAGCGTGAGCGATGGGTTTTCGGAGGCAACGGTGGCCTCTTCTGGTTCCAGCCCCCCGTTTGCTCCCTCGTTCTCCATCCCCATACCAGCGCTGACGGAGGGCTCTTGTGACTCCTTCCGCTCCTCCCGGTCTCTGTCATTATCGCAAGGGGAGTAGCTGTTAACAGAAGCGGCGGCCTCGGCAAGCGGCTCGAGCACCGCCACGCGGGCGCGCGCTTCAGCCAATCCCCGCTCGAGGTTGTCTATGATTGTGTCCCACTTGCGGCGGCGGTGAGGTTCATTCCGGCGGCGGACCTCCGCCCGTTCGAGTAACTCGTAGATTTGGGCCACAATCGCCCGCCGCTGTTCGAGTTCACTCTCAAACCCGGGCTCGGGGCTTTTGTTGGGAGTTTTTGATGCCATAAACCGCCCTTTTCATTTTTCGAAAGAATGCATTTGGTAATGGAAGTCGAAAGGGTATACCATACGGACGCCATGCTTTCCTCTCCCCCTTATCGGCCAAAAGCGTTACCGTGTTTACTTCTAGGCCTGGAGCGGTTTGGACAGTCGCCTGAAGCCTCTCGCCGGATATTGTATGAATAACATGGAAGCAATCGTCACATTTCAGAATGTAAGCAAGAACTTCGGCGCCCAGGATGTCCTCATGGACGCCGGCTTCGCCATTCACGAGGGCGAACGCGTGGGGCTGATTGGGCGCAATGGCTCGGGAAAATCCACCCTGCTAACCCTGATGGCTGGTCTGGACACGCCCGGCGGCGGGCTGGTCACGCGCAAACGCGGGCTGCGCACGGCGATCATGGGGCAGGATTGCGCGCTGGCCCTGGACCAGACGGTGGGCAACGTCCTTATGAAAGCCAGCGGCGGTATGGCCTCCATGCGGGAGGCCTACCAGGCCAAAAGCGAAGAGTTGAGCCAGCTTCCGCCGGACCACCCGCGGCGTCAGGCGTTGATGGACGAGGTCACCAATCTGGAGCGGCGGCTGGCCGTGCATGGGGGCTGGAACTGGGAGCAAGAGTTGAGCCGGGTTCGGACGGCGCTCAACCTCCCGCCGGACGATAGGCGGTTGGAAACGTTGTCCGGCGGGGAATTACGGCGCGTCGAGCTGTCAGCGGTATTGCTGGAGGAGCCTGACCTTTTGCTGTTGGACGAACCCACGAACCATCTCGACATTGCGAGTGTCGAATGGCTCGAAGGCTTCCTTAACAACTTTGGAGGCGCCTGCGTTCTGGTCACCCACGATCGCTATTTCCTCGACAGGGTGGTCAGCCGAATCCTGGAGCTGGAGGACGGCCTCGTGTACAGCCATCCAGGAAGCTACAACGCGTTCCTTGAACGACAGGCCGAACGACGCCAGCAGGAAGCCCGCGCCGAGGATCGCCGGCAAGCCTTGCTCCGGCGTGAACTCGCCTGGATGCGGCAAGGCCCCAAGGCCCGCGCTACGCGGCAACAGGCCCGGCTCGACCGGTTCCACGAGCTTCAAGCTCAGCAAGGTCCTTCCCGGGACGAGCCGCCGCGCTTCGCCATCCCTACGCCGCCTCGCTTGGGCAAACGCATCCTCGATGCCGAGGAGATTAGCAAGCGATACGGGGAGACGGTGTTGTTCGAGGATTTGAGTTTCTCGGTGGAAAAGCAGATGCGGCTGGGCGTAGTGGGGCCGAACGGCTGCGGGAAAACGTCGCTGCTGCGGGTCTTGATGGGCCAGGAGCCGCCGGATACCGGGAGCATCTACATCGGCGAAAATACGGAGTTTCTCTACGTGGACCAGCTCCATGAAGCGATCAATCCCGCGGACACCATTCTCGATCACGTGAGCGGGGGCTCCATCCACGTTGATGTGGATAGCCGCCGCGTCCATGTCCCCGGCTACTTGGAAAGCTTTCTGTTCGACAGCGGCGCCATCCGCATGTCCATGCGGAATCTGTCGGGCGGCGAACGCAACCGCATCGAACTCGCCAAGAAGCTCCTTAAACGCGGCAACTTCCTGATCCTGGACGAGCCGACCAATGATTTGGACCTGCCCACCTTGCGCTTGCTGGAGGAGACGGTGGCGGGGTTTGAGGGCGTGGCCATCTTGGTAAGCCACGATCGCTACTTCTTGAACCGCCTCTGCACCCACATGCTCGTTTTTGAGGCGCCCGGAGAAACCGTCTTCATCAACGGGAATTACGACGACTACAAACTGTACGCGGAACGCCGAGACGCGGCCAAACAGCCTGCGCCCCCGGAACAGTCCGCCAAATCCAAATCCAAGCCCAAACCCGCCCGGAACCAAGAACGGCGGTTATCCTACAAAGAGAAGCGGGAGCTGGCCACCATCGAACAGACCATTGAGGAAGCGGAATCCGAGGTGGCGCGGCTGGAGAACGCCATCCATGAACCCGGCTTCTACGAGCAGCCCTATGAGAACGTTCAGGAAACGCTTGACGCCCTCGAAGCCGCCAAGCAGCGCCTTGACGGCCTCTATGAACGCTGGGAAGAACTGGAATCCATTCCGGAAAAGTGAACTGTACACAATACAAACCTCACCAGAAATCGGCGCGCATGGCGATGAAAAGCGATCCTGGGGTATCCGCGCGCTACGCGCGCTTCAACCCCCAGCTACCATCTGTGACCCCGCTGGGGTCATGTAGATGTTCACCCACGCATAAGAATCTAGCATTTGTGGTGAACTTTAACCGGAGCCGATACAGTGGCGCAAAGCCGCGTTGTCCACAAATTTGAGGCGAACTGAGTACTAGTAGAGCGTAAAGGATCACGTAA
The DNA here is from genome assembly GCA_046497285.1 of Candidatus Hydrogenedentota bacterium. Taxonomy (GTDB): domain Bacteria; phylum Hydrogenedentota; class Hydrogenedentia; order Hydrogenedentales; family SLHB01; genus SKRY01. Next base: position 4,014 of record JAWOFY010000327.1, on the reverse strand, counting down.
ATGAATATCGGACACTATGCCCAACGTTGTTGGTTCGTTCTAGCGGCGGGCTTCGTATTTATGCTTGGAGCGCCACTCGCAGCCCACGGCGAACTCGCCAGTTCCGAGTACGAGATTAGCGAGGAAGACCTGGCAAAGATCGAGGCGGCCCTTCCGGAGGCGGCCCCGGCTACGCCCGCCGAGCCCCGCAAACTCTTGATATTCGACGTCAACCGCAATTACGGGGGACACCCATCCCGGTTCTATGCGAACAAGGCCTTTGAGCGGATGGGCGAGGCGACGGGCGCTTTCGAGACGGTGGTATCCCGTAATCCCGAAGTGTTCGAGCGGGATAGGTTGGAAGAGTTCGACGCAGTGTTCTTCAACAACACCGTGGGCAATCTGTTTAAGGACGAGGACTTGCGCCAGAACCTGATTGACTTCGTCTACAGCGGAGGCGGACTCATGGGGTGCCACGGAACCTCCGTCGCGTTTATTCGTTGGGGGGAAGACGGGGGCGATGACTGGCCGGAATTCGGTGTGATGCTCGGTGGACGGGGCGCGGCGCACCGCGAGCCCGATGAGCACGCCTACATGAAGTTAGACTCGCCGGACCACCCTTTGAACGCCCCTTTCACTAAACACGGGTTCGACTTTCGCGACGAGTTCTTCCGGGTGCAAGCCCCCTATTCCCGGGACCGGCTCCGGGTGCTCTTTAGCATAGACGTCGAGCGCACAGACCTCGAAGATCCCGCCCGGGAACGCGACGACATGGATTACGCCCAGGCCTGGGTGCGGAATTATGGCAAAGGGCGGGTCTTTCACTGCACCATCGGTCACAACCCCTATGTCTTTTGGGACCCGCAAATGCTCGAGTTCTACCTCGGCGCCACGCAGTTCGCGCTTGGCGACCTGGACGCGCCCACCACGCCGAGCGCCCGCCTCACCCCCGCAATCCAGGCGCAGGAAGACTTGGGCTGGCGCGTGGGATGGGACACGCCCGGCGTGGACGAGACGCTGTTCGAGACCATTGAGCGCGCCGCGGACGGAGGCTTCCTCTACATGACCGCATCCAACACGCAACAGGTCAGCGGCGCCATCGACAAACCCTTTGGACCGGGATTGGACAGAAGCGAACGAAAGGCTATTCGGCTCCAACTCGACGGAGCCGGTGTCCGTCTTTTAGGGTACCGGCTCGACGGCCTCCCCGAGCGCGTGGAGGAAGCCGAGGCGGCCTTCGCCTTCGCACGGCGGATGGGCATGGAAACCGTTCTAGCGCAAGCCGGGGAGGGAAGGCTGGGCTTTGTGGAAGATATCGCTACAGCCCACGATATGGGATTCGCCCTACTCGCGGGGGACGCCACTCCCCAAGAGCTGAAAGAACGCGTGGAGGACCGGGATGATCGCTTAGGCGTCCACCTGGACGCGCCCGCCTGGAGCGAATCGGGCATCGATCCTGTGGAAGGGCTCATAACGCTTGGAGAACGAGTCACTACGGTCCGGCTCGACGACGAAACCGGCGAAGATGTCTTACGCGTCATCCACCAGAAGGGTTTCCAGCCAACAATGATTGGTTACCCGGCATTTCAGGAATCGGCGGACCAGACGGCTGTATCCTTACAGTAGGCAGTTCTTGCTCCAAAACTGCGCGCAAAGACCCGTTCGCACCCCGGCAACCCCCTTGCGCCGCCTCTGGCCACGCAGTAAAAGATTTGCGCACGAGGCTTCCTACGACTAAAGATTACTCTATAGCGCTTATGCGCTGAAAAGCGGGAAGTCGTCGTTGGTTTCCGCGATGTATTCGTCGAGCATGCGGCGGTGCTCGTCAAGTATGTCCCGCGAGTCCGGGTCCAGTGTGAGGTCGCGCACTTCGCCGGGATCCAACTCCATGTCGAATAGCTGTTCGATGGGTTCGCCTTCGTTATAGCGGATGTACTTGTAGCGGACTGAGCGCACCATCCGGCCGTTGACGTCCGTGGGTTCGCCGAACCCGCTGTGATGGTTGTTTTCGACAACGATGTAGTCGTGCTTCGGGCCGTCCGTTTGTCCCAGGGCGGCCGGAGCGGCGCTGATTCCCCGCACGCCTTCCGGTTTTTCGATGCCGGCCAACTCAAACAGCGTGGGAAACAGATCGGTTCCCAGATTAACCAGATGCTTCGTATCTCGTGCAGCGGGTTTGGTATGGCCTTTCCAACTCACGATGAAAGGAATCCGGGAAATCTCATCGTAGAAGATGGTTTTCTGATTCCACCGGTGCGACCCGATGCCGTCGCCATGATCGCTCGCGAAGACGACGACGGTGTTCTCCTCCTCGCCGATGTCCCGCAGCACCTCCAGCACTTCGCCGATATACGAATCCACGAGTTCCACCATCCGGTAATACCCCCAGAGGTATTGCCGCCACCGGCCATCGTCATCGTCCCACTCCCGCGTGGGGTAGGCGCGCCCCATTCCCTCATCGGCCTGGTGCTCCCGAATGACAGAAGGTTCGCCCTCGGGTATCGCCTTGTTTGGGCGGAACGGCGGACACTCCGCCGGCGGGGGCGGATCACCCACATCGCCGTTGGGCAAATCGTCCTCAATGCCACTGTGGATCCGCGCCCATTCGCAGATGTCATGGGGATTCACAAACGAAGCGATGAGAAAGAACGGCTTGTCTCGTTCGCTCCGTAGGAACTCCTCGCACGCATCCGGGATGTCGAAATCGACCCGGTTGTTGCGGACCGCGGCCAGATAGTCGAACCCGCTCCATTCCCGGTCCTCGAGCGAGCGCGGCACATGCCATTTGCCCACGTGGCCGGTATCGTAGCCGTGGTCCTTGAACACCTTGGCCAGGCAAGGGACCGTGAGGTTGATTTGATTGGGCCGTAGATTGGCGATCACACCGTTCTCGTGGGGCAACGTGCCGGTCATGTAGCTGGTGCGGGCGGGCACACAAATGGGGTTAGCGGTGTAAGCCGCCTCGAACTGCACGCCGTGCCGGGCCAAGCTGTCCATGGCGGGCGTATCCAAATACGGATTGCCCGCGCAGCTCATGGCGCCCGCCCACTGCTGGTCCGTGGTGATGACCAATACGTTGGGCCGCTTACCCCCGCCGTTCTGGGGAGCGCTTTCGCCCTGGTCTTCCGCAGCCGCGGTGAAGGCGGTCCCCGCGGCAAATCCGGCGGCGGCCGTCGAGAGCAAGAAACCCCGTCGCCCCATGGCTGCCGAGGCATTTTTGGAGTGTGTTTGTTCCGGCATGAGCAACTCCTTTCCGCGTGGTAGCGGCCACGGTCCCTTCTGTGTCCGGACCTACCCTCCCAGGGCTTTTCGATACGAAACGAGCGTGGCTTCCGCGGTTTGCCGCCAGACGAACTGGTTCTTGCGGGTCTTTCCCGCGTCCAACAAGATTTCCCGGAGGGAATCGTCCTCAATGATACGCCAAATCCCCGCCGCGATTTCATCCTCACTTTCGGGATTCACCAGCAGCGCCGCGTCCCCCACCACTTCGGGCAGGCTCGAGCAATTCGACGTCAACACGGGGGTGCGGCACGCCATCGCCTCAAGGGGTGGCAAACCAAAGCCTTCCCAAAGACTGGGCCACACAAAGGCGTGGGCCGCGCTGATCAGGGCGGGCAGCTCCTCATACTCCACGAAACCGGGACAATAAATCCAGTCCTTGTGTTGGGCCTGCGCGATGACCTCGTCAATGGCCTCGTTCTTCCAGCCTCTTCGGCCGGCGAGCACCAGGGCTTGACGGTGTTCATCGGCGTGGCGGTCCCAGGCGCGGATGAGGCGTGGGAGATTCTTGCGAGGCTCCAGGGTGCCGTAATACAAGACAAAGTCCCGAGGCAAACCATATCGGGCGCGCACGCGCTCTTGCTCCTCCACTGGGGACGGGGTGAAATGGGGATCCACGCCGAGGGGGATGACATCAATGCGTTCCCGGGGGATACGGAGATAGGATTCCAGGTCCGCGGCGGTGGCCTCGGAATCGGCGATGACGCGCAAGGCGCGGGGAATGGTGCGGCGCGCCGCCAGCCGGTAGTAGCGGGC
>JAWOFY010000317.1:0-3809 GCA_046497285.1 Candidatus Hydrogenedentota bacterium | reverse complement strand
ATCAGTCCCATTTTCAGGCATTCAGAATAGGGTGTTGTCTTCAGTGATCCTTGAGTTCGTCGTCGTCCAACAGCCACGCGAGCGGTACGAGGCCGTCAAGCCAATAGGGGGCGCGTTCCCAACCCTCGGCATCGCCCCCGATCCAGCCGCTATCCATGACATCAGGCCAGAATGTGTCCAAGTTGCCGGTTAACCCGTCGGCCTGCAACTGCAGCTGCTCTCGAAGCCAACCCTCGGGCTCGATGGTTCCCAAAGGCAACGGTTCAAAGGCCTTCGGCGCCAATTCATCCGCCCCAGCCGCCCCGCAACACAGCGCCATAGCAACCACCACACTGTTTTTCACCCACCATAACGCACCCATGACATTCTCCTTGCGTTGGATTACACACTTATTACCCATGCAGTCTCCATCCTACGTCATTCCGGGTATCCGCGCAACGAATCGCGCCGGGCACTCACAAGAACGGCATTCGCTTCCCTTCCACAATCTATTCGGCATAACGCAGACGCACGCGTTTCACGGCCAGCTCCTGTTCTTCGCCTTCCGGGTAAATGCGGAAGTCCGCGCTGTTCGCGCGGCCGATGAACCGGCTTCCGGGCAACTCAAAGGTCGCTGTGCGCCATTCGCCGGAGCCTGTCCCCGGTGTGCTCCCGCTGTCGCGGAACGCGCCCGAGACCGCCCCAATCTCGGGATCAAGGTTGTCGTAATGAATCCCGATCGCCTCGGCGCCGGCGTCCCAATAGGTCACCTCAGCCTCCATGGTTGCGCCATCGAGATCATAGGCGAAGCTTTCGTCCACCACGAAATACAGGTAGCGCCCATCCGCCACGGGACTAGGCTGCGAAACAGCTGCCTCAACCCCTTCAATCTCCTCGATTGCCCATACGCCGTCACCCCCGCTTTCGCGCAACGCCACGCCATCGGCCTCCTCCGGCGTCCACCCCACGGCGTCGCGATCCGCGTAGGGACCGTCCAACGGCAGGCGGACCCCTTCTTTCCAAAGGCGCGAGAATAGCTCCGTCAAGACGATGTATTGTCGGCCGAATTGCCGGCTGTCGGCAACGTCAGTCCCCTCGTGCCACTCGTTCCACGTTTCGATATGCACCATCCAGGGCCTGCGTTCGGGGTGGAGGGCCAACAGCTTGGACCACTGGTCCACATAAAACCGGCCGTCTTCTCGTTCCACCACGAGGGGATCCCGGCCGGGCACGGCGCTGTGGTCGTAGCCCGGCCCCAAGGCCGCCACTTCCGGATCGAGTTCAAGCCCAAGCGCGCCGCCCCACTGATAGGTGGCGTCCAGGTCTCCAATCCAGTCACGCATCCCCACAAGAAAGAAGTCCACGCCGAAGTCTTCCCGGAACCGCTCCCGCACATGCTCGAACTGGTCCTCGGCTTGGTCCGCCGCCCAATTCGCGCCATAGAGCACAACCAAGGGTTTGCCATCGACGCGCGCCCATTTGTCCGGCGGAATGAGAGAAAAGAAGTCGCGCATGGCCGTGTAAAACCACTCCTGACCATAGGATGTACTCATGTCCACATGAAGATCAGACCCGTCTTCGCGGAACGCGTTCTGCCTCAAAATGCTTGTGTCATAAAACAGCCCAATTTGCGGCGGCGTCTTCCCTTCTTCCAGTATACGATCGTGCGCTTCCACTAGTGGAGGCAGCCCCGAGAAGCTCCACTCGTCATACTCACCCGGCACACCCCAGTAAACCGGCAGCGCCACGTCCAGCCCCGCGTCCATCATGTCGCGCAGCTCGCCATAATGCCAATCGGGCTCCATGTAGCAGAGACCATCCATCTCGGCGGGATGCGTCGTGAGCGCGTCGCTTCCATCCGCATGGGTAATGTGTTCGCCCGTGGTCACGCTATACCAATAGAAGTACGTCGTCACCATCAACGGGTCACCGCGCTGGAAACTCTCCAGCGTTTCATGCGTTTCCGCCGTCAACTCGAAATGCGGTCCCGGCGGCTCCTCCGGCAACGCCGGTCCTTGCGCGTTCGCTACGGTCCCAAAACCCACCAAAACCACCGCCATCCACGGCATCACACGCTGAAACTGCATCCGATTCATGAGATCCTCGCTCCTTTGTCTGAAAAACTGTGAAGACACCGTTGTTCACGTTCCCTTTATGGTAAGAGCGCTCGCTCGAGATGTAAAGCGGCCGCGGGGAGTTGTGCGCAAAAATTGCGGCGAGAAGGTAGGAAAACGCAGGCTCGAAGGTCAATCCACACTGGAGTACGGGTTCCGAGCGTGAGTTCTACTCTTCGCTGTCTGGAGCTGAAGTATCGCCGGATTCGGCGGGCTCCAACTCGCGAAGACCGTGCTGAATAGCGCGGAGTTCGTGGTCCGTGATGTTCCAGATACCGGCGGCCATCTCGTCGATAGTGGTCTGGAGCGTAAGGAGCTTCTTCTCATCCCCTTTTTCGGCGGCATTCCGACAGCGCCGCGCCACATCCGCCAACTTGACGTGGGTGGGATCTTCCTTTGAAAACGCCGGTACGGCCACGTTGGAAAGCACATGGGTTGAAGTAGAGGTAGAAATCACATACGAGTGAACAGCGAGAAGACATGGCGCCGAATTCAGCATGCCCAGCAAATAATGGGCTTCTTGCTGTGTGGCGCAAGGAACCATCATCAGCTTGTGATCAGGCAACACGGGACGCTTGGAAATGGGGCCGGCAAGGGCCGCTTGAAACAGGGCCGTTTGCTCCCTCCACACCACCTTCCACTTGGCCATGGTGTACGGCCCCACATTATACATCGAGTAAAAAGGATCGGTGGGTTTGAAATAGCGCCGGTAGCCGGACCTCCCCCGAAGAGTGCCGTGCTCGGGTTTACTGGGATCGCCCTCGAACTGTTTCAAATATGCATACGTTTGAGGCCACCGCAGCTTCATTTCGGATTCGGGAATGCCTGCCCGCGTCTTCGGATCCTGAGCCAGAATGATGTGGGCGGAGGGCTCGGCGCGCCAACGCCGGACATCGCGACCACGAAGCAGCGGATACACCAAATCCGGTTCGATGGCGGTCTGAACGTGTTTCACCGGGATCCGGCCCACATCATGGAGGTTTTCGATGACCAGTTTCCCGTCGTGCCATTCAGCAACCACCCGAATCCAATATGCGCCGTTTAAGCCCCCTGTGTTGACGCCTTCATAAGCTCTATAAGCGCTCTGCCCCATGGCCTTTTGTATAGCCGGGAGCGCTTCAGCCGGCGCTGTGAGGAACGGGGAACTCGGCCTATTTGAATCCACGGGCGCGGCGCCGAGGTCAGTAGCCGTCACCATGGCGCGCACTTCGTCCAGTGTGAGTTCCTGGGGGATTCGAGAGCGGCCTCGCCATACGGTGTACGGAAGCGGATAGGAAAAGGGTTCGGTGCGTTTCTCGCAGACGAATACGGCGGTGCGGTTGGTCGCGCCCTCGAAGACTTGCATGGCGCTGAGATCGTGGATGTGAAGGGGATTCAGGTAGACCATGTCTCCATGGGAATTCTCTTCAACGGCTGTCCGGTACCGCAATTGACGAAATCCGTCGCCTGCGCCTTGAGTCTTGAATATGCTCTGGGTAATGACGAATCCAAGCCGGCCGCCAAACCTCAGGTAGTTGTCCACTGCAGAGTAGGTGAAGAGCATGGACAAATCTTTCTTGCCCCCGCCAAGACGGGCCGCCGAACCGGACAAGGTAAACAAGCCGTACCGATCCCATAGCGGCTTCATATCGTCCCGGTAGCCATTGGGCAAACTCTCCCAATTGACCCAAGGCGGATTGCCCGCGACGAAATCCACATCGGAGATGAATAGCGGGG
>JAWOFY010000295.1:0-9051 GCA_046497285.1 Candidatus Hydrogenedentota bacterium | reverse complement strand
GGAATAGCTTTTTGGTTCCGGGATCTGCTCTCCATCCTCCCGGATATTGTGAACGTCCCGCCGGAATTTTTGGAGTAGACGGACCCCGGTGGGGACATGGGATGGAGCGGCGATGGAAGGAGTGGTATGACGGCAAAAACGGACCTTGCAACTCGCCTCCGGGCGGCAATGGCTGGGGCTGTGTTGGGGCTCACGGCCGGGGGCGCGCAGGCCGAACCTGCGACGGAGCCCGCTGATCAAGAGCCTCCAAATATCGTTTTCGTGCTTGCCGATGATTTCGGTTACGGCAGCTTGAACAGCTACGGGGCCGACCCGGACCTCGTGCGAACGCCGCACATTGATCGCCTGGCGGAGGACGGCGTTCGCTTCACCCAGGCCAGCGCTGTCGTAGCGGTCTGCACGCCGTCCCGCTACAACCTCTTGATGGGCGAACACGCTTGGCGAACCGATCGTCCCGTGTGGCGGGGCCAGCGGCAGGAGTCCGGTCTGCAGTACGGCGTGCTCAACGTGGACCATCCCCTATTTCCCAACCCGGAACAGCCATCTCTGGGTTCTCTGCTCCAAGAGCATGACTACCAAACCGCCATGATCGGCAAGTGGCACCTCGGTTACGGGGAAGAGCCGCGAACGCCGGAGGAATGGACCGAGGGCATGAGCCCCGGGCCCCTGGACTTGGGGTTTGACTACCACTTTGGTGTGCCCCAAAACCACGGGGCCGTGCCCGCCGTGTACATTGAGGACGAGGAGATCTACGGGCTTCGCAGCGATCGGGTGGCTTCTTATTCCCGTTCTTTCTACGGGCGCCCCTACTGGGGCTTTGACGCTCCTCAGCGCGTCAACGAGGAAGTTACAGGCGATCTCACCCGCAAGGCGCTAGACTGGCTGCGGGCGCAAGACGCGGATACGCCCTTCTTTCTGTACTTTGCTCCGGTGGCCGTCCATCATCCCATAACGCCTTCGCCGGGCATGCGAGGGACCAGTCCGGCGGGCCCCTATGGGGATTTCATCCAAGACTTGGATCAATCCGTTGGACGGATCATGGAAATGCTGGAGTACATGGGAGCGGCCGAGGACACGTTGTTTATCTTCTCCAGCGATGACGGGGGCGATCTGCCTGGGGATCCGGAGCGGCCGAATACTGTTGCGATGGAGCGGGGCTTGGCGCTGAACGGGCCTTTCCGGGGGCAGAAGCACACCATCTGGGAAGGCGGGCACCGCGTGCCATTCATCGCGCGATGGCCCGGGCGAATACCCCCCGGGACCGAGTCGCACGTCATGCTCAACCTGTGCGATGTGTTGCCCACGGTCTGGGAGCTTGTAACCGGGAAGGTTCCCGATCCCGCGGTGGCGGCGCCGGACGGCTTCTCCTTTCTTGATGCGCTGCTTGCTCCCAATAGCGCCGCCGGGACAGCGCGACAGTCGATGATCAACGCCAACGTTAACGGGATGATGGCGATCCGGCGTGGCCCGTGGAAGTACATTGAGGGGGCGTACCCCGACATTGCGCCAGATCGGGCCCAGGATGAAGAACCCCAACTTTATAACATCGAAGAGGATCCCGGTGAGAATGAAGACCTCATTGAAGAACACCCCGGCATTGCCGAACAGCTCCAACGGGAACTCGAGTCCATCCGGGAAGCTTCTTCCGAACGGGAACTCGCTGGAACCCGCGGCGAGGCGTTGCGGCTCGACTGAGTGGCCGGATGGTTCGCGCCAGCAACCCGCGCGCCTTCGATTTGCGGGCAGGCGGATGATAGGGCGCCGGGCTTCTGTAAAACGTATTTGGGAAGATGGGGGCTATCATGTATGCTATGGGCAAACCTGTCTTCTTGAGCGCAGCACTTTGTAAGGGGAACCAGTCTGATGCGTCAATACAATATCGAACTTGAACCGCACCGTCTTCCTGATCATTGGTACAACATCGCGCCGGACATGCCGGGGAGCATGGCGCCACCGCTTCATCCCGGCAGCATGCAACCGCTGAATCCGGAGGACTTGGCGCCGATCTTTCCGATGCGCCTTATCCAGCAGGAAATGAGCACGGAGCCTCAGATCGCCATTCCGGGCGAGGTTATGGATATCTACCGGCTTTACCGGCCCACGCCTTTACGCCGGGCGTATCGCCTCGAGGATGCGCTGGAGACGCCCGCCCGTATCTATTATAAGAACGAGAGCGTGGCGCCGTCGGGCAGCCATAAGATCAACACCGCCATCGCCCAAGCCTACTACAACAAGGCCGAGGGCATCTCTTCAATGAGCACCGAGACGGGCGCGGGCCAGTGGGGGACGGCGCTCTCCATCGCGTGCCAGATGTTCGGCATCGCGTGTCAGGTGTACATGGTGCGGGTGAGTTACAATCAAAAGCCGTACCGGCGTTCGCTCGTCCAGACCTATGGCGGCAATGTCATGCCTAGCCCCAGCGACACGACAGAGAGCGGACGGGCGTTCTTGGAGGAAGATCCGGAGACCACCGGAAGTCTCGGCATGGCGATTAGCGAGGCCGTCGAAGTGGCGGTGAAGAGCGGGGGCGCCACGAAATACGGCCTGGGCAGCGTGTTGAACCACGTCCTGCTACATCAGACCGTGATCGGCGAAGAAACCCTGCTCCAGATGGACAAGGTTGATGAGTATCCCGATGTGGTTATCGGCTGTTGCGGCGGCGGATCAAACTTGGCGGGTATCGCGTTTCCCTATTATGGCGACGCGAAACGGAAGGGGCGATCCATCGAGTTCATCGCCGTGGAGCCCACCTCCTGTCCGACGTTAACGCGGGGCCATTACGCCTACGATTTCGGCGACACCGCCAAGATAACGCCGCTCCTTAAACAGTACACGCTCGGTCATAATTTCATGCCGCCGGGTATCCACGCCGGTGGATTGCGCTATCACGGGGTGGCGTCGCAAGTGGCGCATCTAGTGCGGGAAGGCGTTTTTAATGCCGTGGCGTTTCCCCAAAATCCCGTGTTCGAAGCCTGCGTTTTGTTTGCTCGAACGGAAGGTATTCTGCCCGCTCCCGAGACGGGGCACGCCATACGCGCCGCGGTGGACGAGGCGTTGAAGTGCCGGGAAAGCGGCGAAGCCAAGACCATTCTCTTCAACCTTAGCGGCCACGGCCATTTCGACATGAGCGCGTACGAAGCGTATCTCTCGGGTAAGTTGAAGGACGTTGAGCTGGATGACTCCGTGCTTGACGCCGCCGAGGCGCTGATACCCAAGGTGTCGGTGTGATAAGGAGAGACATCGCCCTTGATCCCCCTTCCAAGAGGGAAAAGCAACCGCGAATGAACGCGAATAGGCGCGAAAAGGGCCGGAATGCGGGGGCGGCGTAAATTCCCCCTTGAAGGGGGTGGCCCGTAGGGCCGGGGGATGTGCGATACATGAGACGTACAAAGGAGGCTAGCATCCCCCGTTCGTGGAGGGAATCGTAGCGCCGGCATCTTGCCGGTCTTGATTCGTCCAAGAGGCGCCGCGAATGGGGATGACTCCTCTGTTATCAACGCCACGCCGAGCCGCGTAACCTACACTCTAAGGAGAAGAGGTCCCTTCTCTACTTATGTTTGACCCCTCGGGCGATCCCAAATACAACCCGCGCAACTATACTCGCACCCAGGCGAGTGCATGGACGGTCTACACCCGTCTACTCGGCTATGCGTGGGAATACAAGACCCGCTTGTTCCTTTCTCTCTTCTTCGCGGTGGTGGTATCGGCTTCGTTTGGCGGGATGATTGTTAGCGCGGGATATGCGGTGAAGGTCATCTTAGGAGACGAAGACGAGGTGGCCGAGTTGACCGCGCAATACACGGAGACTGTCGCTTCCTATCAAGAGCGTATGGAAGCAGCCGTGGGGTGGGCGCCGCAAGATATGGCCCTCCGTTTTGAAAACTTGATCTGGGACATGCGGGCTGATCCGATGCAAGGGTTGGCGATTGTGGGCGGGGTTTTGATTGCCCTGGCTGTTGCGGGAGCGTTGGCCCGTTTCATTCAAGAGTATTTTGGAGGCAGTATCGGCGCCAGTATCTGCGTCAGTCTGGGCGAGCGCATGTATCAAAACATATTGCGGCTGTCGCTCGCCTTTTTTGAAAAACGCGATTCCGGCGAGATTATGGCTCGCTTTACCAACGATATCTTTATGGTTAACCGTGGTTTGGCGAGTGTGCTGATCAAGCTGCTTCGCGAACCGTTCAAGATCATGCTGTTCATGGCCATCGCGCTCTGGATTGATCCCTTTCTGACGCTCGTTGGTCTTTGCGTGCTGCCGCCCGCCGCCTACGCCATCGTCAAAATCGGCAAGAAGGTGAAGCGGAGCATGCGGCGCTCGCTCGAGAAAATCGCGGCCATGGCGGGAGTCGCTAGCGAAAGCTTCCGCGCCATTCTTATTGTAAAAGCCTTCGGGATGGAAGATTACGTCATGAGCCGCGTGCATGGCGAGTTTGGAAAGCTTCGCCGTTACCTGCTCAAGTTGGTGAAGCTTAATGCTGCTGCCGGTCCCGTTACCGAGGTGCTCCTGACGATTGGCGTCGTCGCATTTATTCTAGTAAGCGGCCGCCAAGTCGTTGAGGGCGCCATCGACGGGGGCGACCTGGTCATGCTCTATGGCGCCCTGGCCGCCATGCTGGACCCCATCCGGAAACTGTCGACCGTGAATAATCTCATCCAATCCAGCGTGGCCAGCGCCGAACGCGTGTTCGAGTTTATCGACGAAGAGCCCGATGTGAAAGAGGCGCCGGACGCCGTTGAACTGAAGCCTCTTCAACGCGAGCTGCGTTTTGACAACGTGTGCTTTTCCTATGATGGCGAGCGGGATGTCCTTCACGATTTGAACGTGCGCATTGGCAAAGGCGAGATGGTGGCGCTGGTGGGATCTAGCGGAGCAGGAAAGAGCACGTTGATCAAGCTTATCCCCCGGTTTTACGACGTGACCGGCGGCGCCCTTACGTTCGATGGGGTTGACATTCGCGCGGCCACGGTTGCCAGCGTACGCAACCAGATCGGGATGGTGACGCAGGACACCGTGCTGTTTAATCAGTCGATTCGCGAGAACATCCGGTTCGGAAATCCCGCCTATGCGGACGAGCAAGTGGAAGCCGCCGCCAAGGCCGCCTATGCGCATGCCTTCATCGAGGAATTGCCACGGGGATACGATACGCCCATCGGAGAGAGCGGCGTGTTCTTGTCCGGCGGGCAGCGCCAACGCATCGCGATAGCGCGCGCTCTGTTGAAAGACCCGGCCATACTTATTCTGGACGAGGCCACGTCGAGCTTGGATTCGGAAAGCGAACGGATGATACAGCACGCCATCGACGCCTTTGTCGTGGGGCGAACCAGCATCGTCATTGCCCACCGCCTCTCCACGATACAGCGCGCCGATCGCATTCTGGTCCTTGACGAGGGCCGCATCGTCGAGGCGGGACCACACGACGAACTCCTGGCGCAGGGAGGCCTTTATTGCCGGTTGTATGAAACGCAATTCGCCCCCGCCAGTGGAGTATGATGATTCCACAATAGAGGAATAGGGAGAGAGTCACACATGGTCACTAGAAAGTATCGCCCCGCATACTTGATCCCACGCCTCGCCAGGCGCTTCACGCCAGAACGGTTGGCGGTGCGGCTCCTCTCAAAGCGTTCGCTGCCCGTGAAAAAACTCTACGAAGTGAATACGCGCGCCTACTTCCGGGGATTGGAGCTTACACAGGGCGACAACCCCTTTGTGAACGGCGTTGCTCCCACTATTCTTGAGGCCGGTACGGGGGTATATAACCCTGCATCCGCCCCCTTGTTCAGGGCGGGCGCCTCGAAAATCATCCTCCTGGAACCCTTTCTGGCCGACACCATTGACTGGACCCGCTTCCGGGAACGCGCCAACGCCTTTCTAAGGCTGGCTGACGAAGACGATGCTTTTCCCCTCCCGCGCGTTGAAGAGATGGGAGATCCGCTTGATCGGGTCGAATTCAGCGGGCATCTTTGGGAAGACACCGGTTTGCCGGACGGCGCAGTGGATTTCGTCTTGTCGATATCCGTGCTGGAGCATCTCAGAAACCCCGAGGCGGTGCTTGACGAAACGCGCCGAATTCTTCGGCCCGGCGGTTGGCTCATTTCCACCGTGGACATGCGGGATCACTATTTTAAGTACCCCTGGGAGATGCTCAAGTACAGCGAACGGCAATGGCGCTTACTCACAACCCAACGCGGGGGCAGCGGCTACCTTAACCGATGGCGCATTAACCGGTGGCGCGAAGCCCTCGAAGAACGTGGCTTCCAGGTTACGGTGGAAGTCACGCACCACTTTGATTCGAGTATCCTGGAAGAAAGGCCGCTTCTGGATCCCGCGTTCCGCAACCTAGATGACCCAAGCCTCCGCACCGCGCAAGCATTGCTCGCGGCGCAAAAACTATGATGCCACACGGAGGATCTATCCTACCTGCTGATTTTCCTCCATCTCGCGGGGAAGTTCATGGCCCTTCCACATGTAGACGATGCCCCCAATACAGCTATTAAGAACCACTAAAAAAAACACGCCAAGTGAAAGCGCCACGGCCTCGGGACCCTCAAGACCAACCGCTCCAAATAAGTACACGTGTACCCACTCCCGTAAACCCACTCCATTAAGCGAGAGTGGCATCGCCACTAACGTTACTGCTATCGGTATTATCGCAAAGAAGTATACGATATCGATATCCAAAGAGAGGGACATAAGCACAACAACATGAGCGGTTATCGAGATCAGTTGAAACACGAACGAGAGCAGCAGCGCACTCCATATCCTGCGTTGCCCGGCCCTTAGTTCCGCGAAACCCCGATGTATCTTCCGTACGTTTTCAGCGAGAACAGTAAGCCGAATGAGTCGCGCCGTCGCGCACACACCATCTACAATTGGGGCAGCCACGCCGGGAAACAGAAAGAGAATAGCCATGGCGCCGTTTGCTACAACCATCAGCACTAATAGATAGAACAAGGGAGTATCAGCAAACAAGTCATAGTTATATACAAAACTCACCGTTCCGATGGTTAGCAACGCAAAATAACCAACCAACCGCCCCCCAACAACGGATACAGCTGAACGTAGATACTTTCTATCCTCTCTCCCAAGAGAGATAATCCTTACCGCATCCCCGCCTATGGTGGAAGGCAAAAACATATTAAAGAACGCGCCTATATAAAAATATCGCAACAGATTACGGTATGTCTTTTCAATCCCTAGATTGTTAAGGAGTAATTTCCACTTAAACGTGCTTACAAAGCAGCTCGCCACAACCAAAAGCAGCCCGGGCCCAAAATAGAGTTTCCAGCTTAGGTTAGCCAATAGCCCGGCTACCTGTTCAATGTCTATACGATACAAGAGAAATGCCATAAGCATAATGCTGATAGCGCCTCTTGCGAGTGTCTTGCTTTTCTTTGTCAAGGTAGAGCGCCGCCTATAGGTGGGGGACTCATACTCATATATACGTCCCCATTATAACACTAAAAATGATAGTGAATGTATTTCTGGATTTGCAAAAACTTCAGCGTGACCGAAATCTCTTTACTAACCATAGCGCATTAGAGATGTGGTGTAGTGTGCACGATAGTGCAACAGGTTGGGTGTGGCGTTTGTGGCAAAAAAGTTCTAGCTAGGAAGATAGATTAGGGTTGTCCTTAGGAAGCGATGCCTTGGCGTAGCTGCGGAACAGGGCTCGGAGGACTGTCCTCGCTTCAACGGCTCCGCCAGTCACTCCGATGCATAGATGTCTAGCATAAAGAAGAAGGGCCACGAGCAATGCTGATTCGCTGGGAAACGGCGTTAACGCATCGAAAAGATACACGAGGGTAATCTCGCGAACCCCAATTCCCGATATGGAAATGGGAACAGCTTGGACGAGCAACAAACATGACTGAATTAGCAGGCTTGTAGACCATGTCATGGTAGGTTCCACACTAAGTACGGCAAAGTGCAGCGCCGTTCCTAAGGCCAGGAGATGACCCACGGAGATGACCCACAGTAGGGTTCGAGCGCGGGAGGGCATTTGAATGAATCCTAGGATGGCGGATGAGCAAGCATCCATTATCCTACGCAGTTGACGGCTAGCGGTCCCTATCCACATGAGAGTGGCATTCACCAAGCGAAGAATTCGGCTCGAAAACAGGAACCATGAAAGGCCTGCGCAGAGGAGCACGATAAGAAGAAACAGAGCGGTGCTCCCGAACGTATGAAGGCTGAGCAAGGATACAAAACCCACCGCTGCCGCGACGAGATTCAGATAGCTGGCGGTACCCAACGTGATCCCCGTCCGGAACCAAGCGGTACCCCCGTCGGACAAGCGGTACCACTTGACAGCTGCGGAACTGACCAACCCGGGAACGAATAACGCATAGAAACGCGTAGCCAGCAGGATCCGAAAAATCCGAAAGTATGGTTGCGTAACGCCGAGCGTTTTCAACACAACATTTACTTGGCCTGCATAACAAGCGATCGCAAGAAATGCAAAAGCAAGACTAAACGACCATACGGACCAAGAAACTTTAGGTGTTAGAGCAAGTAGCTTATCTAGGTCCACAATCATCACAACACAAGCTAACAACACCGCGCTGACCATAAAGTGGAGCGCTCGAACTATGTTTTTGCGTGCGTTGACCATAAGCCTCTCTCCGCCCAAATAATTCCACAGTGGTTCCCGCTTGTACCGGGCCGCCTTGACCTTCTGCTTGTTCACTTTCGCCACGAGGGAAGTTCGCGGCCAAGAAGAACCTCCATCTCATCGGTGATGGGGGCCGTCTCTTCCAGCAGAGACGCACGTAAGCGCTCCGGCATTGGTGTTCGTTGTGTGTAGCTCGCGTTTGCTCTCATGATCTTCTTATATAGGAAGTTTCGTACTCCTGATGGCAACGTTTGCTTGGCGCTGTTTCGAAGGAGATGGTGGTTCATAACCCGACTTAATAAGGGGAATCGGGCCGTCTTGTTTGGATTAACAACCGAAAAGGATGTTTTACCGGTCGATGTAAGGCCCAGGAAAGACAGAATATCGTCATAGTGTCGATGTATGTCCTGAAACAACTCTTCATACACCAGAATGAGGA
>JAWOFY010000130.1:0-3217 GCA_046497285.1 Candidatus Hydrogenedentota bacterium | reverse complement strand
ATCAGCGTGAGCCACGTCGCGTTCGGCTCCACCCGGGTCATGGGCACGTGCGCCGTTGGGGGGCAAGCCGTCGGAACAGCGGCGGCCTTGTGCGCGCGGGAAGGTTGGACGCCAGGCGAACTTCGCCAGGATTCCAACCGGGTGCGGCGCTTGCAGCAACATTTGCTGCGCGATGACCAAACGATCCGCGAAGTCACGAACGAGGATCCCAATGACCTAGCCCGGCAAGCGGAGGTAAGCGCCTCGTCCGTCGTCATGGACGGACACCCCGAGTATGTCATCAATGGCGTGACCCGCGACATGCCCGGCGAAGTCGAGAACCGCTGGATGGGCGCCATGGAAGAGAACGGCGACCCTTGGATCGAGCTGACCTGGGACGAACCCGAAACCATCGGCCATGTGCAACTCGTGTTCGACAGTGGGTTCCATCGCGAACTCACGTTGACCGCGCAATATAGCCGGCAAAATCGCATGGAGCTTGGTCCGCAGCCGGAAACAGTGAAGGATTATACCCTGACTGCCGTGAAGCCGGATGGGGAGGAGGTCACCCTGGCCGAGGTCGAGGGCAACTATCAGCGCCTGTGCCGCCACACGTTTGATCCCATCGAGGTGGAGACACTGCGCTTGACGGTCCACGCCACCAATGGCAATCCCGAGGCCCGCGTCTACGAGATACGCTGCTACGAGACGCAGTAAAACGCAAGCGGTGGCCAGAGAGACCAACGCGTATTGTGAATCGAAAGGAGTAATGATGGGCAAGAAACAGGCATCCAGTTTAACGCGGCGGCAATTCCTTGCGGCGGCTGCTGCGGGCACAGCAGGCGCGGGGTATGGATTGGCGGTAAAGCCCTCTCGCATATGGGGAGCGGGGCCGGAGCATACGGTTTTGGTCGAGGCCGAAGGCTTCGAGCAGTTCGGGGGCTGGGTGCACGACACCCAGGTGATGGATCAGATGGGCTCGCCCTACTTGATGGCCCACGGGTTGGGGCGTCCGGTGGAGGACGCGGTGACTCACGTGGAGTTTCCCGCCGCCGGCCAGTATCGCGTATTGGTCCGCACGCGGGATTGGGGCGCGACGTTTGATGCGCCCACCTCGCCCGGCCGGTTCCAGGTGCTTGTAAACGGGGAAGCGTCGCCGGTCGTGTTCGGCACAAACGGGGAAGAATGGGATTGGCAAGAAGGCGGAACTATACAAATCGACGAAAACAACCTGGAGGTCGAGGTGGCGTTGCGCGACTTGACGGGTTTCAACGGCCGGTGCGACGCCATCGTGTTTACCACGGATGCGGATTTTGTTCCTCCCGATGAAGGGGAGGAGCTTGCCCAGTTCCGGCGCGAGATGCTCGGCCATTCTGAGACCCCCGACGACGGCGGAACGTACGACCTCGTCGTGGTCGGCGGCGGGATAGCGGGAACGTGTGCCGCTATCTCGGCGTCCCGGCTGGGTTTGTCGGTGGCGGCGCTCACGCAGGACCGGCCCGTACTCGGCGGCAACAACAGCTCGGAGGTGCGCGTCCATTTGCAGGGCGATATTCAGCGCGACCCGTATCCTGCGATCGGGAAAGTAGTGGATGAAATGGGCCCACGCGGCGTGGGCAACGCCGGACCGCCCGAGCAATATCGTGACGCCGAAATACTCGAACTGGCCGAGCGCGAATCGGATCTCGAGTTGTTCCTCAATATGCGCGTCAACGAAGTAGAAACCGAGGACGGCCGGCTCGTGGCGGTGATAGCTCAGGATGTTCATTCCGGCCGCCGGGTCCGGTTGGCGGGCCAATGGTTCGTGGATTCCACGGGCGACGCCAACGTGGGCTACTTGGCTGGAGCGGACTACCGGTATGGGCGCGAGGGCCGTGATGAAACGGGCGAGTCTCGCGCGCCGGAGGAGGCCGACCAGCAAGTGATGGGCGCCTCGGTCCAGTGGCGTTCGAAGGAGGTCGAGGAGGCCACCCCTTATCCGGAAACCCCGTGGGCCATCCAGTTCACCGAAGAGACGTATCAACAAGCCACTCACGGCGAATGGAATTGGGAAACAGGGTTCGGATGGCATCAAATCGATGAGTTCGAGAAGGTTCGCGACAACGGGTTACGGGCCGTGTTCGGCAATTGGTCCTATCAGAAGAACCATGTCCAGGACCCCGAAGAGGCGACGCGCTACGCCAACCGTGAACTGGAATGGGTCGCCTACGTTGCTGGTAAGCGGGCATCCCGGCGGATGTTGGGGGACGTCATTCTTCAACAGCAGGACATCGAGGAGCAGCGCGAGTATTCCGATGCGGCGGTTACCGCCACATGGGGCATGGATCTCCATTACCCGACAGAATTCCAAGTGGAGCACTTCCCGGGCGAAGAGTTTCGGGCGTATCATGAGACTACGAACCACGCGCCTTACCCCGTCCCCTATCGGTGTTTCTACTCGCGCAACGTGGACAACCTGTTCATGGCGGGGCGGAACATCAGCGTTACCTACGTCGCGCTGGGAACGGTCCGGGTGATGCGCACCTTGGGAATGGTCGGCGAGGTCGTCGCGATGGCCGCCAGCATCTGCAAACGCCATGGCGTCAATCCGCGGCACGTCTACAGCGACCATCTCGACGAGTTGAAGGAGCTCATGACCGAAGGAATACCCGAGCACTCGGCGACCGCGTAACCACGAGCGCTCATGGGGCGTTCAGCCCCCGGGGTTCGCCATCTTGAAAGAAAAGGGGGGAAGCCCAACGGATGATCAATCCCAGGTTTCCCCCCATCTTGATCATCCGGTAACCCTTCTAGGAGCGACACACAGAGGACAACTCACCATGAATGACAAGCACTCGGCTAGCTGGACGCGGCGGCGCTTTTTGGCCGCCGTGGCTGCGGGAACGATGGGCGCGGGGCACGGTCTGGCATTGCGGCCGTCCCGCACTTGGGCGGCCACAAACAATGGGCTGGTGGTGGACGCGGATTTCCCCGGGGGCAACATCATATTCGAGGACGAGCGCGACGGCGCCTTCTATCTACGGCAGGACTCCCGGGAGACCGAAGGCTGGTGGTTCTACTGGTATTTCCGGGTTCGCGGCGCCGAGGGACGCGAAGCCACTTTTCGCTTTACGGACCGTGACGTCTTTACCGCCGGGGGACCATGCGTAAGCACCGACGGCGGTGAGACGTGGTTCTGGCGCGGGCGGGAGTCCGGCGATCCCCAGTTCACGTACGCGTTCGGCGACACGGACGAAGA
>JAWOFY010000108.1:0-4679 GCA_046497285.1 Candidatus Hydrogenedentota bacterium | reverse complement strand
GTTGCGCCGGGAAGATGCTTCGCTGCAAATGAATTAGTAGAAGGGGCGATTCCGCTCCGCCGAAGGCTTAAACAGAAGCGCCGCCGCTTTTTCTTGCGGCGGCGCTTCTGGTGTTGAGCATCTGCCCCCACGTGTGCAGATGCTTGGGGAGCGATCTGCTGAGGGTAGAGGGCGAATCTCGGGTCACGCTTCAGAATCACAGGTTAGGGAGCTAGTTAGTGCGCGCCCTTGTTTCTTGGGGAGGAATTTGGCCACAATAGGCGTCTAGCTAGGATGTATACTCAGTAATTGTGGGCCGCGGCCTTCGCGGAAGAGCCGCAGCGAGACAAGAACAGCCAGTAGGAGGATGAAAAGCAACCGATGAGCAATCATGGTCTTGATTTCGGCAGCATCCACGAAATGGAAAAGGTGGGCGCCATTGTGTTAGGTGGTGGCCGGGGCACTCGCTTGTATCCACTAACCATTGAGCGGGCCAAACCTGCCGTGCCTTTGGGGGGACGATATCGGCTCATTGATATTCCTCTGAGCAACTGTATACATTCCCGAATCAATCGGATTTATGTCATGACCCAATTCAACAGCACCAGCTTGAACCGGCATGTAAATAACTCCTACAAGTTCGACAGCTTCAGCGGAGGCTTTGTTGAGATCCTGGCCGCCGAGCAGACTCCCGAAGGGACGGACTGGTATCAAGGCACTGCGGACGCCGTGCGGAAGCACCTCAAGCACATCATGAACCTTAATGCGGGGCACTTCTTGATCCTTTCCGGAGATCAACTGTACCGCATGGATTATCGCACGCTTGTTGATACGCATTTGCGCAACAACGCCGACATCACGGTATCCACCTTGCCCGTGAAGGAAGAGGGCGCTAGCGCGTATGGCATCATGAAGGTAAGGGAAGACGGACGTATTGACGAATTCGTTGAGAAGCCCCGCCCCGGCCCGGAACTCGCCGCCATGGCGTCCCCGATTTCAGTATTCGAGCGTTATGGATTGTCCATCGAGCAAGGCGAATACTTGGCCTCCATGGGAGTGTATGTCATTAAGCGGGAGGTGCTTGAGGACATTCTACGGAAGAGAGAAGACTGGACAGATTTTGGCACTCATATCATCCCCAACGCCCTCAATACGCGCCGGGTTATCGCCCATCTGTTTTCGGACTTCTGGGAAGACATCGGGACTGTGCGCTCCTATTACGATGTGAGTATGCGTTTGTTAGAGCCCGATCCACCCTTTGAATTTCATGATCCCAACCACTTGATTTTTACGCGTGCCCGCTACCTACCGGGTTCCCGGGTGCGGGGGGCCTCGATTACGGACTCTTTTGTGTGTGAGGGTACGCGGCTCAGCGGCGCCAGAATAAACAAGTCCATCGTTGGCATTCGCAGTGTTTTGCACGAGAATTCAGAACTCGAACGCACCATCTTGATGGGGGCGGACTACTACAACGAAGAAACCAGGAGTGACGCCCCCATTCCCATCGGAATCGGTGAGAACTCAAGAATTTCCGGCGCTATCGTTGACAAGAACGCCCGCATTGGGAAAAACGTCGTAATTGAGGGCAACAAAAACACGAGGGACCGGAAGGGCCCCGGCTTTGTCGTGCGGGATGGCATCGTGGTCGTACTCAAAAACGCCGTGATACCCGATGACACCGAGATCACGTGAGGGGGATGAAGTTGGAAAGTAATCAGGCCGTGACGGTGCGATAGATTAGACGGACAGCGATGATTGTCAGAAGGGCGAACATCGCCCGGCGCCGCTGGGAGCGCGTGAGGTTGTGGTTAATCCACCGTCCCAGCGGGCCCGCGGCTTGGGCGCCTACCACGACAAGTGGAGCGACAGCGACGTTTATCTGTCCCCATGTCCAGGGCAAGTCCGTGGTGGGCTCGGCTTGGGCGTGAGCCGCCGTGGCCGCCAGGCAGGTCATCACCATGACCATGTTGCTGATGGCTGCTACCCGCTTATGAGACGCCACGGCCGCCACAAGAACCAAGGGGACCATGATAGCGCCGCCCCCAACCCCCGTGGCTCCGCTTATTATCCCTGTCGCCAACCCTATTAGGATAGCCGTTCTCGGTTTGGCCTGTTGAGGTGGGCCTTCGGGGGCGTTGGGCTCTTCAAAAGCGAGACGCAATGCGAGTAGGACCAGCACGGTCACAAAAATCCATGTAACGGCGCGTTCAGGAAGCACGACGGTGCTCCATGCGCCTCCGTAGCCTCCGACAACACTGCCCGCCGCAAGCAAAGCCGTGAGCCGCCATTCGATGTTTGTTACGCCTCGATTCAGCCGCCACGCGTTGATTGATGCGACGAAGATGATGATGAAGAGGCTTGTGCCTTTCGCGGTATGCTGGTCTATACCCGGCGCAAACTCAACAAGCGCCGGCACGATGAGCAGCCCACCACCAACGCCAAGGGCGTTGCTAATAATCCCAACCGCCGCGCCGAGAACGAGCATTTGCGCGAAAAACTGGAAAGACACTTCGGGCATGACGGGCTACTTTCGGTTGGGGATTAAACGCCGCCAGCGGCCACAGGTTTCCCAGCGGCGCATTAATGGAGTTACACCCATGCCGCGATCACGTCAATTGCTGCCGGGCGTTTGGCCATCGTTTACTGTGTGCGAATAATCTCGATGGGTATCTTTGATGTAAGCTCGTAAAGGTCCGGACGCCGATCGCGGAAGGGGCGCACCATGCCGACTTCCCGTTGTTGGGCGAGGGAGCCCAAGTCCAGTTCCGTCATCACGACTGTCTCGACATTGGGATCGGCCTGAGCGGCGATGGCGTTGGCGGGGAACGCGACGTCGCTGGGGGTAAACACGGCGCTTTGCGCGTGGTTCACCAGGCTGCTTTTGAGGTTGGCGAGATTGCCCACGTTGCCTGACACCAGTACGTACATCACGTTCTCCACGGCCCTGGCCCGCGCGGTGTAGCGGATGCGATCATAGGCTTTGCGCTCGTCTGTGCTAAAGGGTACGAAAATGGCCTCCACTCCGTGCAGACTGAGCAGCCGGGACACTTCGGGAAACTCGATGTCGTAACAAACTTGTATGGCGAAGCGGGCCAGGCCGGTATCGAAGATCTTCAAATCTTGCCCCGGCTGAATACCCCAGAATTTGCGTTCGCCTGGCGTGATGTGAAGCTTGTCTTGGGTATACACGTTCCCCGTTGGCGTAAAGAGATGGGCCACGTTGAAGATTTGGTCCTCCCGGAGCACGGGGTGTGACCCTCCAATTATGAATAGGCCGTACTGCTTAGCCATGCGGGTAAACATCTCAATATAGCGGTCCGTGTAGCGGGCCAGATCCTCGACCGCGTCGAGATACTCAAGGTCGGGCCGCATGGTCCCGAAGAGCTGAGTCGTGAAAAGTTCGGGGAACATGATAAAGTGGCTGTAGTACTCGTCGGCGGTTTGAACGAAGAACTCCACCTGCGCCTCGAAATCCTCCCAGCTATGGATCCGGTGCATCATGTATTGAGCCACGCACACCCGGACTTTTCGCACCGGCTTTCGGATAGGGGCCCCGGCGATCCGGCGCTGCTCGGGTTTGAAGTCCGGATTAGGCATTTCGAGCAGCGTGGCGTAGTTAAGGCTCGCCTTGTCGTTGAGATAGTCCATATGCACGCCCCGCACTTTATAGCCGGCTCGCAGGTGCGTGTTGAGGGCGGGATCCTTGATTTCACCCCGGATGACCTTGTCCACGTACTCTTCGGCGGTCATTCGTCCGGCGTAGTCCCGGTAGCCCGGTATGCGGCCGCCCGCGACCATGCGGCGCAGATTGAAGCGGCGCACGATCTCTTTGCGCCCGCCATAGAGTTTCTGGGCAATGCCGCGGCCGCGGTAGTCGGGGTGGACGGCGATGTCGGCCCCGTACAGCGTGTCGCCGCTGGGATTATGGTTGCTGAAGGTGCCCATCCCAGTGATTTCGTCGTAGGAATGCCATGGCGAATCGTCATCAAGCTGCACGATGAGCGATGCGGCATAGCCAATGACTTTCCCGTCGACTTCGGCCAGCAGCTGCCCCTCTGGGAACGCTTCGAGCTGCATGCGGAAAAGCCGTTCGTCACATAGGGCGTCGGGCGGGAAATGGGGATAGGCCGCCCGTTCGCAGGCTACGATGCCGGGGATGTCTTCGTAGCGCCAATTGCGGATGGTGACGTCTTCAGCCGTTATGGTCATTGTAGATCCTTTGCACGTGTCTCAGGGTGGGCCGGTTCTCCCGCCGAAGGGTAGGCGCGCCCTCGTTGAATTGCCGCTTCCAAGGCGAACATGCTAAAACATGCGGGAACACGAAACGCGGACACACTCCACTTTTGGAATCTTGGGATAGCGCATACCCCAATAATCAGGAAGATGTGCGCGGCAGGACGGTGGCGCGCAAAGGCCAAGAACCTATTGCGAAATCGCGCGTGACGCGGAATGTATACATTCCAGCCCCATTCTACCCTGAAAGGGGGAGGATAGGGCAAATTGCCAAGGTTTGGCGTCTTCCGTTAAGGTTATATACGCAAAAGAGGCTGGTCTCCCTTGAAACCGGCCTCGAATTTCAATACGTTTGAGGTATCTCCCGCGCCAGGGGAATGTTCATGGTGTACCCCAGGCCGGGCCCCTCTCCGGTTTCCGTGGGAAGGCCGGAATACGGGTAGAGTTCGGTATCATGCGTGGAATAG
>JAWOFY010000050.1:0-6862 GCA_046497285.1 Candidatus Hydrogenedentota bacterium | reverse complement strand
GCCGGCTGAACGGTACTTGTTTCGCCTTAGTCACGAAAGGTACCCTCTCAAGCCGGTTGTTGGAACGAACTTCAGCGGCGCGGCGATTGCTTGGTTGTTTAAGGCTGGTTCGTTGCAAGTCAATACGTGCCGTAACTGACGGGGAAAATGGGTCACCAGAAGGAGTGTTGCACGATGGAGTTCAAACGAAGCGAGGCATTATGGCGGGAAGCGAATCGCGTGTTGGCCGGGGGCGTGAACAGCCCAGTCCGCGCGTTCTTAGCGGTTGGGGGGCATCCGTTCTTTGCGAAATCGGGAGCGGGGGCGAGGCTGTATGACGAGGATGGCAACGAGTTCGTGGATCACGTGCTGTCGTGGGGACCGCTCGCCGCGGGTCACGCCCATCCCAAGGTGGTCGAAGCTGTGACAAAAGCCGTGGAAAAAGGCTCCAGCTTTGGAACACCGACGGAATCGGAGACGCTGCTCGCGGAAAAACTCGTCGCGCACGTGCCCTCCATCGAAAAGCTGCGCCTTGTGAATAGCGGGACCGAGGCCACCATGAGCGCGATTCGGCTAGCCCGGGGCTATACGGGCCGGGACCTTTGCTTGAAGATGGAGGGATGTTTTCACGGCCACGCGGACGGTCTGCTCGTGAAGGCGGGAAGCGGGGCGGCCACCTTTGGGACTCCCACAAGCCCCGGCGTGCCCGAAGCGTACGCCTCGTGTACGTTGACGGTTCCCTTCAACGATGTGGAGGCGATTGAGGACGCGTTCGCCGCCCATGGCGATCGCATTGCCTGCGTTATCCTTGAGCCGGTGGCGGGCAACATGGGGCTTGTGCCGGCCGAGCCCACTTACTTGAAACGATTGCGCGAGCTGACAGCACAAGCGGGAAGTCTGCTCATTTTCGACGAGGTCATGTCCGGTTTCCGGGCGAGTCTCGGCGGCGCGCAAGCGCGGTATGGCGTTACGCCTGACCTGACGTGCTTGGGGAAGG
Organism: Candidatus Hydrogenedentota bacterium; assembly: GCA_046497285.1. Taxonomy (GTDB): domain Bacteria; phylum Hydrogenedentota; class Hydrogenedentia; order Hydrogenedentales; family SLHB01; genus SKRY01. The sequence goes on along the minus strand of JAWOFY010000050.1, from coordinate 5,886 downwards.
TCATTGGCGGCGGCATGCCCGTTGGCGCGTACGGCGGCCCCGCTTCCATCATGGAGTCCCTGTCGCCCATGGGCGCTGTTTACCAAGCGGGTACGCTCTCGGGGAACCCGTTGGCCACGGCGGCGGGACTGGCCACGCTGGAAGTCCTTGAGGAACCCGGCGTATTCGATTCGGCAGAGGCCCGCATGACCCGGCTATGCGATGAACTGGGCGCCTTGGCCCAAGAAGCGGGAGTCGCCGTCTCGCAAGGGCAGGCGGGTACGATGGGGGGGCTGTTCTTCCGTGAGGGACCCGTGCGAAACTTCACCGAGGCGGCGCAATCGAACACGGAACGCTACGCCCGCTTTTTCTGGGGCATGCTCAAGCGGGGCGTCTACATCGCACCCTCCCAATTCGAGGTCCTGTTCTACAGCACCGCCCACGGTGAATCCGAGCTGGACCGCACGCTCTCGGCCGCGCGCGAAGCCTTCCGCGAGGCCGTGTAGCTGGTTCTGCGGGGCCCGCCCCCGGGGTCACTCGTCGAGGTATTCGTCCGAGGGATCAAATGGCGGATGGACGACGTTGATGATCTCGAAGTTTCCCCGCGCCACGTGGCGGGTAAACGGCGGAATGTAGACCACGTCGCCAGGCTTAACGGGAACCCGTTCGTCGTTCAGTTCGACTTCTCCCTCGCCCTCGAGGATGATGTAGTACTCCGTCGTCTTCTTGTGATAGTGGCGCTGGGCTTCGTGCGAGATCGTGACGCGATGGATACCCACGGGCCCTTGATCGTCCTGCGAGAAGATGCGCCGCGCGTCTCCGCAGGGGCAGGTGATGGGGGACACATCGTTCACGTTGCGCACGGTGGGGGATTGCTGTTGGGCCATGATTGGCGTACTCCTCTCGGTCTGATTCATGGAGACGCATTGTATCGTACATGCGGGGGGTCAGTTAAGCCAGACGATGGCCCCGTTTAACACCGCCGCGAAGCTTACCCATAGCAGATACGGGGCGAGCAGCGCCGCGGCAAACCGTTGCAGGGGGTAGAAGAGAACGATCGTGGCCACGATCAATCCCCAGAGCGCGGCGATTTCCACCAGGGCCAGCAAGGGGTTCTGTAACCCGAAGAAGAGCAGGGACCACAAACCATTCGCGACGAGTTGCAGGATGAATACCGTGACGGCGCCGGCCACCGGTTTGCCGGCGCGGAGTCCGGCGCTCACGGCCCAGCCCGCCGAGATTCCCATCAACGTGTAGAGCACCGTCCACACCGGCCCGAACACCCAGTCCGGGGGATTCCAGGCGGGCTGTTCCAGGGTCTGGTACCAGTCTCCGACCGATTGCGCCGTCGCCAGACCCCCCAGGCCCGCGGTAATGTAACTCAACGCGATGAATCCCGCGAACAAGCCCACATCTCGTCCAATATTGTTCATGGTCTTAGTGTTTCCTTATCAGTTGGCGGTCATTCATCCGGCTACTGATCCTTAGGATACCATGGTGGGCGGTTAGAATACCGCTTTTGAACGAGTCTGGCGAGCCGGGAGCGAGGTAAACCTGGTTGGCTTGGCTGCAGGGCAGGGGAAAAACAGTCAAAACGGGACGGCGGGGACCGCCTTGTTGTAAGGCCGTCCCCGCCGCATTGAACGGAGGATGGGAGCAGAAGAGTAGGGTTTTACAGGCCAGCCTTCTTGCGCAATTCATCGGCTTGGTCGGTGTCTTCCCAGCGGAGCGAGATGTCCGTCCGCCCGAAGTGACCATAGGCCGCGGTCCTGCGGTAGATAGGCTGCTTCAGTTGCAGCGTCTCGACGATGGTGGCGGGCCGGCAATCGAAGTGATCCCTAAGGATCTTGGAGATCTTTTCCTCCTCGATCTTGTTGGTTCCAAAGGTGTCGACGTTAATGGAGACGGGCTGCGCCACGCCAATGGCGTAGGCAAGCTGGACCTCGCAACGATCCGCAATGCCAGTGGCCACGACGTTCTTGGCGATATAGCGCCCCATGTACGCGGCGGACCGGTCCACTTTCGAGGGGTCCTTTCCACTGAAGGCGCCGCCGCCGTGACGGCCCATCCCGCCGTAGGTATCCACGATAATCTTCCGGCCGGTCAGGCCGCAGTCCCCGACGGGGCCGCCCACAACGAATCGGCCGGTGGGGTTCACGAAATACTTGGTCTTGTCGTCGATGAGTTCGCTTGGGACGATCGGACGCACGACCTTCTCGACAATCTCCCTTTTGATTTCGTCCTGCGAGATATCCGGCGAATGCTGGTTGGAAATCACCACGGTTTCCACGCGGACCGCCTTCCCCTTGGCGTACTCGATGGTCACTTGCGACTTGCCATCGGGCTGAAGCCAGGGGAGTTCGCCGTCTTTGCGGAGCTTGCTCAATTGCAGGCCAAGCTTATGCGCCAAAATAATGGGCATAGGCATCAATTCGGTGGTCTCGTTGGTGGCGTACCCAAACATCATGCCCTGGTCGCCAGCGCCTTGCTCTTTATCGTCGCTGGCCGTGACGCCCATGGAGATATCGGGCGACTGTTTGTCGAGCGCGAGCAACACGGCGATGCTCTTTCCGTCGTAGCCCGAATCGCCTCCATTGTATCCAATGTCGCAAATCGTGTTCCGCACGACGTCCGTGAAGTCCACGGTGGCTTTCGAGGTGATTTCGCCCGAAATGATGGCCATGCCCGTCGAGACCATGGTCTCGCAGGCCACGCGGCTATTCGGATCTTGTTCGAGTAGCGCGTCAAGAATCGCGTCCGATACCTGATCCGAAACTTTATCCGGGTGTCCTTCAGTAACAGACTCCGATGTAAACAGTACATCTTCCTTGTCAATAATCACGGTGTTTCTCCTTCCCGTGGTTGTGCGCGGAAGGCAAAAGCGCCTCGCGCTTCTTAGCTATCGGTAGCTCGAAGCCAGGGAGGGCGCATCGAGCTTAAAACCCGGCCCCATAGTGCTGCTCATGGCGCAGACTTTCATGTACGTCCCCTTGGCGGCGGAGGGCCGCGCTTTAACCACCGATTCAACCACAGCGGCAGCGTTTTCTTGGATTTGCTCGGGGGTAAAGGAAGCCTTGCCTATGGGGACGTGGATGTTCGCGTTCTTATCCACGCGATAGTCAATCTTGCCCTTCTTGATCTCGCCTACCGCGGTTCCCACATCGGGTGTGACCGTGCCAGCTTTTGGACTTGGCATGAGCCCTTTCGGCCCCAAGATCTTACCCAAACGGCCGACTTGCCCCATCATGTCCGGAGCGGCTACCGCCGTGTCGAAATCCGTCCAGCCCCCCTGGACTTTTTCGATGAGATCGTCTGCCCCAACGAAGTCCGCCCCGGCCTCTTCGGCCGCCTTGCGTTGGGCGTCCTGTTTACAGAACACGGCCACGGTGACGGGTTTGCCGGTGCCGTGAGGCAAGGATACCGCGCCCCGCACCATTTGCTCGGCGTGACGGGGATCCACGCCGAGAAAGAACGCCATCTCAATCGTTTCGTCAAAGTTCGCCGTCGCGCACTCTTTAACGAGCTGACAGGCTTCTGCAAGTGAAAAGACCTTGCGGTCTTCCACCTTGTCATAGAGCGCGCGCATGCGCTTGCCATGTTTTGGCATCGGTTGATCCTCCATGTGGTCAAACAGACCGCCGCGCGGTCCTCCCACGATTTCCGGGACGACGCGATCCGCCCCTTCGGTTAGTCTTTAATCGCAATGCCCATACTACGGGCGGTGCCTTCAATCATGCGCATGGCCGCATCGGTATCAGCCGCGGTCAAGTCTTCCATCTTCATCTCGGCGATTTCCTTGACCTGTGCTTTCGTAACAGCGCCGACCTTGTTTCTATTCGGCTCGCCCGAGGCTGTGGCCAGTTTTGCCGCCCGTTTCAGCAGGACGGGAGCCGGCGGGCTCTTCGTGATGAATGTGAAGCTCCGGTCCTCAAAAACCGTGATCACCACGGGAATGACCAGTCCTTCTTTGTCTTTGGTCTGGTCATTAAACTGTTTGCAAAATTCCATGATATTGACGCCGTGCTGACCCAGAGCGGGCCCCACGGGCGGCGCCGGATTCGCTGCGCCAGCCGGACATTGCAGCTTGATCTGCGCCTTTACGTTCTTACTCTTACTCTTGGCCATGGGTGATGCTCCGTGTTTATGCTGATATTAACGCCCGGCGCTCGATCGCCTTCCAGCGCCTGGACCACGAGATACGGCCGAGCGGGATTACCGCCTATAGGGAATGCGGAGGGGCCGGGCCTTGCTTAGCAGAATTCGGAAAACGAGAGCCGAGTGTGGCCTTCGCATGCGTTAGCGCCCAGGTGGGAAGCACGTAGAGCTACATCTTCTCGACCTGCCAGAATTCCACCTCCACACTGGTGAGGCGTTCGAAGATCTCGACCATTACCTTGAGCTTGCCGCGTTCTTCGTTGATTGAGTCAATGTTACCCAAGAAATTCGCGAACGGCCCATCAATGATCTTAACTCGTTCCCCTTGCTCGAAGGCCACTTTGGGCCGCGGACGTTCCCGTTCGCCCCGTATCTCTTCGGCAATGGCCTCGACTTCGCTATCCTCGAGAGGCACCGGCGCGGTACGGGCGCCAATGAACCCGCTGACTCCAGAAGTGTTCTTCACGAGATGCCATAGATCCGGGTTTTGCTCTGGGTGTTCCGGCAAGCGAACGAGGACGTATCCGGGAAAGAATTTGCGCTTCGAGACTTTCTTCTCGCCCGACTTGATTTCGGCCACTTCTTCCATAGGAACGAACACGTTTGTAACCAAATGGGTGAGGCCGGCCTGCTCCGCATTAGCAAGCAGGTTTTTCTTCACCGTGACTTCCTGGCCCGAATAAGCATGCAAGGCGTACCACCGGCGCCGGATGCCATCGTCGGGATCGGGAACCAGTAACGGCTGCTCGGTTTCGCCGTTCTCCGCTTCACCGTTCCCCGTGGAAGACTCGCCACCTTGTTCCGTGGCTTTTGGCTCGTCATCCGGCGTGTATTCTTCCGTCACCCGTATAACCCCCTAGCCCATCCGGAGGATGAGCAGTACAATGGTGTTGAACACTCGATCCATCACAAAGATGATGGAGGCGAATAGAACCAACATGAACAACACGATGGCCGTCGAGTGTTTCAGTTCTTCCCACGGAGGCCATGTAACCTTGGTCATTTCGTGGTGAACCTCGGTGAAAAACTGCCGGATTCGATCAATAAATCCGGCTTTCGCCGGCACGCTTGCTTGCTTGGCCATGAGAACCTCTTATGGAAATGGTAAAGAATGGCAGGACTGGAGGGACTCGAACCCCCAACCTTCGGCTTTGGAGGCCGCTGCTCTAGCCAAATTGAGCTACAGTCCTGCAAGGTGAAACGCGGAACGAAATTTACTTACTTCGTTTCTCGGTGAACCGTGTGCTTACGGTCGAATCGGCAGTACTTCTTGAGTTCTAGCCGAGTTGGCTTCTTGCGCTTGTCGCGCGTCGCCGTATAATTCCGCCGCTTGCATTCCGTGCATTGCAGTATGACATTTTCGCGCATGGTTTGTCCAGTCTCCCCTTACTCGATAATCTTGGTGACTACACCCGCGCCAACGGTCCGGCCGCCTTCGCGGATGGCGAAGCGCAGGTTTTCGTCCATCGCGATGGAGGTAATCAGCTCCCCCGTGATCGTGACGTTGTCGCCGGGCATGACCATTTCCACGCCATCGGGCAGTTGCAACGTGCCCGTCACGTCCGTCGTGCGGAAGTAGAATTGTGGGCGGTAGCCATTGAAGAACGGCGTGTGCCGGCCGCCTTCCTCTTTCTTCACTGGTGTCCTGGTGAACCTCACAGCTGTCGAACTCGTCGAGCGCTTCGACGCGCTCGCGCACCTCGTGGTTGATGTCGAGGAAGTACGTACACCGCTGTGAGGTAAGGAGGAGAG
>JAWOFY010000388.1:0-3966 GCA_046497285.1 Candidatus Hydrogenedentota bacterium | reverse complement strand
AACACATTGGAGTACCTCCATGGCTACAATGATGCCCCGGCGGCGTGTCGCCCAAGGGGTGTTTCGCCAGTGGGGAATCGCTCGGCAATCGCTGGGCCATGGGTCAAGAGGAATTGTTCAAGGCGCTGAAGGCGCGTGTTCCGTATGGATTTTCGCATCGTTGTCATATGGGCAGGGCTGTGACGGCCCTTCAAGACTATGGGACGGGGCGGGGCATTTTCCCCAGGGCGTTTGCCCTAGGCTATTGTGTGTCAGCCCTTTGGGCTGTGGCATGGTGGGATGCTTCGACGCGTCTACCGGCAGAGGCAACCCCGCCCCGCTTCCCAGTAAAAACTCATCGGATTGATAGACCTCCCATGCCTCAAAAAACTCCCGCCCGAAGGGCGGAACAAATCCAAACGGGAGCCCAGAAATGCTCTCTAATTGTTCACATGAGCTGTCTCACAATCGTTGTCAGACTCCGCTGCACGAGTTCCATGCCCTGACCTTGGCCGTGTGAGGGAAATCGCTTCCGGTGTTCAATGATTTCTTAAAATGGCCTACATGACATGTTGGCTCGCCCACACCAGGCGCGAAGTAGTTTGCGGGGGCGACAGACTGGGGGAGAGGTGTTTTCTCGTGCCGGACGTTTTCGTAGGGGAGGGGTGTCAATACAAGGAGACGATAGGAAAGAAAAAGGGCGCTCACGACGCCTTGCATCATGAACGCCCCTTTGTACTCAGCGTAGCGCAACGACGGCTATGGGCTATGCGGCTTCACTCAATGCCGAGGGCGACGTTGATCACCTTCTGAATATCTTGTGCGTTGACCTCCTCCTCGCCCGTAACATCGGGGTTGCAGCGGGGATCAATGGGAAGGCCTAACACTTCGTTGATCACGATCTGGATATCCATGGCGTTTACCGCGCCGCTGCCCGTCACATCGCCGTCCACGTTCGGGCCGAGGAGGCCGTAAACAGTGAAGTGCTCGACTTCGGCCACGGCCCATTCATCATCGACCTCCACGATCGGGGCGTCCGAAAGCTGGATTTCCACGGGGTCGGGCAACGTGGGCTGGAACTGCTCGTCTAGATGGGTAATCATCTCGCCCACGGCAAGGGCGTCCCACCCCGTTGACGGCACAGCATGGGGGAAACGCAGCGTCACTGGGGCATCCTCGGTCTCGGCCAGCTCGTAGTCTTCGCCGTCGCCGTCCAGTTCGACCAGAATATGCACGTCTACGTAAGCGGACCGCGCCGCACGTTCTTCAGGCACGGGCAACGGTTGGTCCTTCTCGAAAACGTGGTTGGCTTGCTCCGCCGAACGGGCCAACACATACGCCCTCGTGGCATTCTCCGGCAAAGCCTCGACCGGAACCTCGATCACGACGCCTTCGGGTGTTTCGTGCTCCAGCGGTTGCAACACGTCACCTTCCATGGGCAAGGAACCACCCGCAGTCGTCACACCGTACGGCGTGTCTTGAATCACCCGCATCTCACCGGCGAACTGATCCGCGCCGTCCTCAAAGGGATTCTCCGTGTATACGAAGGGTTCGTCATAGACATAGGCCGCATCGTTCTCCGGATCTTCAAGGCGAATGTCATACTCGCCCGGCCATTGACTCGGCGTCTCGACGACCAGCACGCCTTCCTCAATATCGCTCTCGTCCATGAGCAGGAACACGGGCTCGTCGCCGATGTAGACTTCAGTGTCTTCTGTAATTCCCGCAGCCTCTATGGTGAGCACGTTGCCGCCCAAGGACAGGCCAAGGAGGCGATCCACGTCGGCGATGCCGAAGTCCAGGTATGCCGCCATGACCTCGGCAGTCTCACCGGCCTCAACGGTTACCTCTTCCGCTTCGGGCGTCAGCCAATCATTCATGTCGCTAAAGGTTACCGTGTAGTCACCTGGCTCCAAGCCGTCGACCGTCTCGCCGCTGGCGTAGGTGTCACCATCAAGGATCCATTGCGCGCCCGCGTTAACAGCCTCCTGCGGCTCGATGAACACCTCGATGGAACCGGTCCCGACTTCAAACTGAGCCGTCAGGCTGAGATCCTCCGTGACGTTGGTGTCCCGACGCGTGATGGTTTCGACGCCATCGCTCCATTGCACGAACTTATACCCCTCATCAGGGACTGCAACAACCTTGCTGCCGTCTTCGCCATGGATCACGGTTTGCGTTGTCTCGCCGTCGACTGTTCCATTAGGGCCGGCGCCATATTCAAGGTTGTGCGTCACGGGCTCATACATCTCCTTGGCCGAGGTGGTCATATTGGACTCGATCGTAATGGGCTTCGATTCAGGCGCCACCCAATCCTCCAGGTCGCTAAACGACACCTCGTAATCGCCGGGGTCCAGGTCTTCGACAATCGCGCCGTTTTCTTGCCAATCCCCACCGTCCACGCGCCAACGCGCCCCCGCCTCAATGGCTTCAAAAGGATCAAGGACAACCTCCAGCGCGCCTGGGACTTGTTCGTAGGTTACGGTTACGGTTTTAAAGTCATCCTCTACCACATCGACGGACAAAGGCGCCGGCTCGATCCAGCAGTCGAGGCTGGCGAAGCTTATTTCGTAGCTGCCGGCCTCTAGTTCGACCGTCTCCCCGCTGTTCCGCCACACGCCATCATCACCAACCCTCCATTGCGCACCGTCCGAGCGGGCATCCTCGGGTTCAATATCCACCGTCAACTCGCCGGTGACCCTGGCGCTGTACTCAACCTTCAACTGTTTATGATCCCCTGCCTCGATGAAGACACTTGTAGCCTCTGGCGTCACCCAGCCGTCTACATCGGTGAAGGTGACTTCGTACTCGCCGACGGCCAGCTCTTGGGCTGTGTCGCCATGGGCGTATTGAACGCCATTGACAACCCAGCGCGCCTCCTCGCGAACGCTGTCCGGCTCTATGGCCACCGTGAGATCGCCCGTGCCTTCGGGATAAACCGCTGTCTCCTCTGTGCGAACATCCTGCTCGATGGTGATCTGGATCGCCTCTGGCGTCACCCAGCCGTCTACATCGGTGAAGGTGACTTCGTACTCGCCGATGGCAAGCTCTTGGGCTGTGTCGCCATGGGCGTATTGAACGCCATTGACAACCCAGCGCGCCTCATCGCGAATGCTGTCCGGTTCTATGGCCACCGTGAGATCGCCCGTGCCTTCGGCCGGACGCAACAAAGCTCCCGCTCCTAGTCGTCCGCCTGTTATTACCACGTCTTCCCAGCCGTCCAATGGCGTTACGCTATCAAGAATCTCCTGTTTCACTACCTCGTATGAAGCACCTGGGTTCAAGGACAAGAAGAGCGCCGCCGCCCCCGCCACATGAGGGGTCGCCATGGATGTGCCACTCTTGTACTGGTAGCCATCCTCCGGGATTGTGCTCTTTATTAGCGAACCCGGCGCCGCAAGATGCACGGAGTTCGCGCCCCAGTTGCTGAATGTGGAACGCGCGTCGTCGTGATCGCTGCTGGCCACGGAGATGATGTTGGGGACATCGAAACTGGCGGGATAAATGGGCGTCTCATCGTTATCTTGAGCCTCGTTGCCGGCAGCCGCCACAACCAACACGTTGGCCTCAGCCGCTTCCTCAATCACCGCTTTAAGGCTGTCTGAATGTTCCGGGGCTCCCCAGGAAGCGTTGATGATATGGGCGCCGTGCTCAATGGCGTATTCGATGGCCGCGATAGCATCCGCAAGAGCCCCTTTGCCCTCTTCATCTATAAACCGCAAGGCCATGAGTTCGACATCCCAACTTACCCCCACGACTCCCGTTGCGTTGCCGCCCACGCCGCCGATCGTCCCTGCGGCATGGGTCCCGTGGCTATTGTCATCCATGGGATCGCCGCTGGTGAGTTTGCCGGTCCCGTTCGTCCACGACCGCCGCCGGATCCTCCTCGGCCTCTGGGCTGCAAGTTGGGCGAGCGTCTGAAGGATGTGGGGGCGACGTTTACTTGCTTTCCTTGAGGAGTTTAACCATGGCTTCTCCCAGGCCTAG
>JAWOFY010000392.1:0-2503 GCA_046497285.1 Candidatus Hydrogenedentota bacterium | reverse complement strand
CTCCCAACCCTCCGCCCAGCGCTAAGTGTGTCAACAACAGCGTGCGGCCCCAATCGCCGGCTAAGGGCGCTGCTCCACGCAACAACATCCCCCTTGATCCCCCTTCTGAAGAGGTGGCGCCCAAACCTCGTGGTACGGTAAAGTAGCCCGATCGGGCAATGAACACCCTCAGCAACCATTGTTTGGAAAGGAATCGGTTTCATGTCTCCCCGCATAACAATCGTATTCATCTTCTCTTTTGTGTTCACTTGGTGCGCCGCCGCAATCGCCTCATCGCCGGTTTCTCTGCAGGCTGACGCGCTGCCGGCCAATCTCATCGAGAACGACATAGCCGCCCAACCCGAAGAGATGGACGGGGATCCTGTCCTGCGCGTCGCCTTTGCGCATGTGGACTGGCCCAATGTCTCTTTCACGCCGGAGAACGGTCCCTGGGACTGGAGCAACTACACCGGCCTCGCCGTGGACGTGTACAACCCGGAGGAGCAGGCCGTCGACGTCTCGATGCGCATTGATAAGGAAAGGGCGGACGGCGCGAACTTTCGGGTCACGGGACACACGCAAGCGCCGCCGGGCGAATGGACCACGTTTACCACCTACTTCCACGGTTTGGAGGATAGCCCCTTCTGGGGCATGCGCGGCATTCCCGAAATTGGTCCTGTTTCGGATTTCCGTCCCGATGAAGTGGTCGCGTTTCAGGTATTTTTGCCGAGGCCAAGCGCCGAATACGAATTGAAGCTGCGCGATTTCCGTTTGGTGGGGGAGGGCGGTTTCGAGGAGCTGGCGCCGTTGCCTTTCGTGGATCGTTTCGGGCAATACAAACACGATGAGTGGCCGGGTAAGGTCGCGAACGAAGACGAACTTATCGAGGCGCGGGACGCCGAAGCCGAAGCCTTGGCGGAGGCCGGTCCATTCCCCGGCCGCGCCGAATACGGGGGCTGGGCGGACGGTCCCGAGCTTGAGGCGACGGGCTGGTTCCGCACGGTTCGGCGCGATGACCGATGGCATCTCGTGACGCCGGACGGCCATTTGTTCTTCTCCATGGGCGTCAATTGCGTGCGTACCGGCGACAACACATGGGTGGAAGGCCGGGACGGCTGGTTCGATTGGCTTCCGGATGACGAGAGCTCGTTCGCGGAATTCTATGCCGAACACAGCGGCGCCCACAGCATGGCGGAGCCCATCGATGGGGGCGGCCGGGCGTTTAACTTTCATGCCGCCAACCTCCGGCGCAAGTACGGAGACGGCTGGCGCACGCCGTGGCGGGAGACCGTATACGAGCGCCTCGAAGCCTGGGGATTCAATACCATCGCCAACTGGTCGGCTGACGATATCTACGGGAACAGCCCCATGCCGTACACGCTGAACGTGAACATTTGGGGCGATTTCCGCTGGCTGGAGGGCGGTACGGGCTATTGGGACAAGATGGTGGACGTGTTTGATCCCGCCTATGCCGAAGCCGTGAACGCGCGCATCGCGGAGCGAACCGCGGCCCACCGGGACAATCCCCTCTGCATCGGCTATTTCGTTGACAACGAGCTGGCTTGGGGAAGAGCTCACGACTACACCATCCCGCGGGAAGTCTTGCAGAGTCCCCCGGATCAGCCCGCGCGGGAAGCGTTCGTGAATGAACTTAAAGAGCGCCATGAAACACTGGACGCGCTCAATGAAGCATGGCAGACCGAGGCCGCGAACTGGGACGCACTGCGCTCCCCGGAGGAGTTAACGGCGGCGGCCGCCGAAGATCACGCCGCATTTCTCGAACGGTTCGCCCGCCGGTATTTCCGGCAAATCCGGGAGGCGTTGGACGAAGATGCGCCCAACCAACTCTATCTGGGCTGCCGGTTCGCGGGCGCGCCTCACCGCATCGTGTTGGAAGCCAACGCGGATATTGCCGACGTGGTGACGTTGAACCTATACCAGCGCGAAATCGACTGCGAACGCTGGTGTGGGGAGAACGCGCTGGACGCGCCTCTAATGACCGGCGAGTTCCATTTTGGCGCCTTGGATCGGGGCATGTTTCACACGGGGTTAGTGGCTGCCGAGGATCAAGAGCATCGCGCGGAAAGCTACCAGCAGTATCTCCGTAGCGTGGCCGAGTGTCCCGCCTTTGTGGGCGCCCATTGGTTCCAATACGTGGACCAGCCGATCACGGGCCGTTGGCGCGACGGCGAGAACTATAACATCGGCTTTGTCACCCTAACGGACCATCCCTACCCCGAACTGGTGAGGGCGGCCCAGGAGATGCATCGTACGCTTTATCCTTTGCGCGCGGGGGAGGAGCCGCCAGAGGAGGCCGCGCCGGACGTGACGGGTTTTCTCGACTAGTACCTCCTCAACCCTTAATTTGTGGATACCCTGGTTATGTCTGACTTAGCCTGACATGCTGTCACAAATCAAATCCATCCCGTAGGGATGACAGCTGGTAGCCGGGGGTGAGTACCTTGTAATTATTGCTGTAAGTGTAAAGATCATGTCATGGCTCGGTTCTTAACCTATTTTTCTT
>JAWOFY010000188.1:0-3525 GCA_046497285.1 Candidatus Hydrogenedentota bacterium | reverse complement strand
TAATCTGTTTCCTGTTTAGGAATTACCAGGGTATGTCCTTTGGCTAAGGGATTAATATCCAGAAAAGCATAAAAATTCTCGTCCTCCGCTATTTTATACGAAGGAATTTCACCCTGAACGATTTTAGAAAATATTGTAGCCATAAGCAGAAAATTTTATAGTGAAATTTCAATTACTTCAAATTCCATTTTCCCATTAGGTACCTGTATCTCGGCAGAATCGCCAACCTTTTTGCCTAATAGCCCTTTGGCAATTGGAGTATTAACCGAAATTTTTCCTTCTTTCAAATTTGCTTCGCTTTCTGAAACAATCGTATACTCCATGATGGCATTATTTTTTTTTTATGCCAGACGACGAGCAAAAGTTCCCCGTCACCACTTGGCTTCGGAACGTCTTGGTCGATGGCGCGCAACGTATGATGCTCAACAGCCTCGCGTTACGCCAAAGCAGCTGGCCGGGACAGGGGCAGCATTTCCGGCCGGACGGCGGCAATTTGCCCTGGGTCATCCAGCATCTGCGTGACTTAGACATAGATCGCTTCCGTACATGGATCGAGCACATTCAAACCGCGCTTCCCGATATCGAGGACATCACCACGGTCGAGCTGCCAGACACACGGCGCCGCTTTCTGCAAATCCTTTATCAAGGGGGGTTGAAGGTCCCGTCGTGGACCGCGTCGGATGGGACGCTGCGGTTGCTGGCGCTCACCTTGCCCGCCTACTTACCAGATTTCGAAGGGGTATACCTGATCGAGGAGCCAGAGAATGGCATTCACCCCCGAGCCATGGAAACGGTCTACCAAGCCCTTCGCTCGGTGTACGGCGCGCAAATCCTTTTGGCGACTCATTCTCCGGTTATTCTGGGGTGTGCGGAAACGAAGGATGTTCTTTGCTTTAGTAAGGACGCCACAGGCGCCACGGATATTGTTGATGGGCCTTCTCATCCCGCGCTGCCTCAGTGGAGGGAAAGCATGAACCTTGCCGACATGTATGCGTCGGGGGTGCTTGGATGACGAAGCGCGAGCTTTTCGTCGTTGTGGCGGACCTGGACGCCGAAAATGTGATAAAGACGTTGCTCTCTCAACGGCAACCCGCTCTCGGTATCAACCTGGACTTCAACGCGAACCCGGCGCCTCACGGTGACCTGTTGCGGTATAGCGGACGTGACAGCGGGTGCTACGGGAAAGCCGCCGATGTCCTTCGCAGCCCACGAGAAACCCACAAACACGCCATGCTTTTGCTCGATCGGCATGGCTCGGGCGCCGAATCAAGGCCGCGGGAGGATATCGAAGAAGAACTTGAAAAGAAACTGCGTCAAAACGGAGGGGGCGAGGACAACATATGTGTTATCGTCTTCGACCCGGAACTAGAGGCGTGGGTGTGGGCTGGCTCACGCCATGTTTCCGACGTTCTTGGATGGTCAAACGACCCCGAGCAGCTTCGGCAATACTTGAACGCGAAGGGTCTCTGGCCGCCCGAGAACTCAAAACCCCCACGTCCCAAGGAAGCCATGGAGGAGGCGCTTCGCAAGAAGAAAGCCGGCGCCCCCGCTCCCTTATTCGCGAAGCTGGCGTCACACGTCAGCTTGGAACGTTGCCACGATCCCGCCTTCGCCAAGTTCAAGACAGCCCTACGGCGATGGTTTGGCGAATAATCCCCTCATCGCCAGCGCCTGCCACGGGAAGGCGCAAGCCCTTACGCGTATCAAGTTCCGCTGGACCCAATTAGTGCTCGTGGTAGCTGTTGGTCTGCGCCCATTCGCCGTCTTCCCGCTCGAACTCATACGCAATAACGTAGGGCTCGTCAATGGGGGCATGCTCCCGGGGAAGCGTGATCAGGCGTACTTTTCCACTCATTTCTCCGAAGACCAAATACGCGAACGCGCAGGTCGCTTCGATCTCGACATCGGCCTGCGGACCCTCTTCTGGGACAGGGCGCGGATCCTCCTCGTTAATCTCACGTACAATATCCTCGCCGATTTCGGTGAGCTTGTTTTCGTGGTACATCACTCTGCCGTGATGAAACGTCCCTCCCAGCAGGCAAAGCGCAAGAATTACCAGCAAGACCTTCAGACGCCAACTGAATTGGAGATCGCGCATCCCTCCTCGCATCGAACACCTCCTTTTTCTGTGTTCGCACCCAGTCACCCGAACCGCTACAAAAGGCGCCTTTTATATTACCATATACCGTATAACTATGTGAGTTCCGTCTACTTTCACACTTATAACATGCAGCGGCGGGCATTGGTCACCCAACGCATCTCCGGGCCTTTGCACGCCCCTGGACACGCCCCTAAGCCGCGAAAACCAACGTCACGGCCGTGAGCCAACGCGGAAGGCGCGAAGCCGCAAGGTGTTGGTGCAAGGGCGTTTGCAACCTTTGCCGAGCCCTGGGGTATTATACCGTCCAAGGAGTTCCCCCACAACGGCACCCTAATCGCCGGCTAACTCAGCTTGTTCATCTTGATATCCGTGTCGTTCGCGCTTGAAGCAGGCTGTTACTTGCAGCGCAGGGGTGAGACCGTAACACCGGCGTCTTGCCGGCGCCCATGGGCCGCCTGGAACGCGGCGCCCCGGTATCGCGAATCCCGAACCAATGATTGGGACAACGCGACGTAGTAGCGCATCGGGGCGGTTTAGGTAAACAGAAGAAACGATATCAAAGGAGTGTTTTACCCATGCTTGTTGGTCCATTGTTGCGTGGGATGATGTTTTTTTTACCCGCCGCGGTGGCGGCGCGGGCCCAGGAAGCGGCCGCCCCCGGCGCAGGATTGGAAGGCCCCCTCATCGCTCCGGGGGAGGGGGACCGGCTTACGCTGTGGATGATGATCGAAAACGGCGGCGTCATTCTCGGGGTGATAGGCGGGCTTAGCGTCATCGCCGTGCTGATGATGCTCTATTTCTTCCTGACCATCACGCCCCGGCGCGAGATCCCGCGGCGTTTCAGCAAGGAGGCCCGTAAGCAGATCCGCGCGGGAGAACTGGAAAACTTGGCGCGGCAGTGCCGCAAGCGGCGGGATCTCTTATCGAAAGTGCTGCAAGCGGGCCTCAAAGTGGCGGGCCATGATCGTTTTGTTATTCAGGAAGCCATGGAGAGCGAGGGCGAGCGCGGCGCCACGCTGCTGTGGCAACGCATTTCCTACCTTAACAACATCGGCGTCATCGCGCCCCTGCTGGGCCTGCTCGGCACGGTGTGGGGGATGATGCAGGCCTTTGGCGCCATCGCGCTGGACGACACCCAGGTGCGCGGATTGGCCATGGCGTATAGCGTGGCCCAAGCCATGACCACCACGGCGGCGGGTCTAGCCCTCGCCATTCCGGCCATGGCGGTGTATTTCTACTTGCGGGGCCGCGTCACGCGCATTGTGTCGGAGGTCGAGGCGCATGCCAGCGAATTCATCGACCTGCTCTCGGAAGAGGGACGCTCATGAAGATCAGCACGAAGTTCTCGGAGCAGTCCGAACCCGTCCCGATGGCCCCCCTCATCGACATCGTGTTCCTCACGCTGGTGTTCTTCATGACCACCG
>JAWOFY010000106.1:0-2585 GCA_046497285.1 Candidatus Hydrogenedentota bacterium | reverse complement strand
GCACGGATTTCGGTGATGCGGCGCCCGACACGGAGGGTAAGGAGCAATGAACCACAGAGACCGGCGTTCATTCAGTTCTTTCGGTGTCCTTGTGGTGGGCAGGCGGTTTACATCCCCCTTGATCCCCCTTCGGAAGGGGGAATCGTAGCGCCGTTTTCACGGGTGGCTATATATGCCGGCGAGATGCCGGGGGTACGCTTGGCCTTCCATGCTTATGCGCTCAGAACGCGGCGATGCGGGGTGGGACGGGCAGGGCGGCGGCGCCGGCCTCGACTTCGGTGAGGATGTAATGGCATAGGACCGCGCAGCGGTCGGCGTCGATGATGTGGTCGTCTCCTTTGTCGTAGACGATGTGCCCCGATGCGCTAACCTGGTAGGTGTGCCCGGCGTATTGGGTTTCGCGGTCCGGCAGCCGCGGGAACCGGATGGTCCCCTGGGTCAAGTGGCCCTCGATGAGTTCAGTCATGAACTGTTTCACGGGCCGGCGCTGGGGCGAACCGTCGGGGAGGGGGTCGAGATCGATGCTTGCGCCGAACTCGAAGGCCTTCACCTTGGCGCACCACTCCGGGCCGTTGGCCATGAGCCGGTGGGACAGCGCGCGGCCGTTGTTGCCGCAGTCAATCCCAATGCCTTCGAAGCCGTAGACCTGGTCCAACGCCTCGATGACGGCCTGTTGCCGCATGTAGTTGACGCCCCGCAAGTGGATCCGCAGCACGTTGATGAGGTGCGGGGGCTCAACGCGGTAGATCACGAACTCGGAGGGATCGCGCGCGTAGCCGAGGTCGCAGCCCATGACGTAGCGGCCCGGCGGCGCGGACGGCAATTCGAGGGGATCCTCCTCTCCGAGCACCAGGTTCGTGAAATCGAGGCCCTCGTCCACGCACGCAGCGTAGTCGTCGAGCCGGAAGACGGCGTGGGCCGGGGCGCCGTGTTGGCCAAGGACGCGGTGGACGTAGGTGGGGCTTTCCCGGCCGCCATAGAGCCGGGCGAGTTCGGCATCCTTCTCCGCCGTGAACTCGGGGTTGAGAGACGAGGGCCAGTTGTACTGTTCGGCGTCTCCGAGCTGCGTCATCCGGTAGAACGTGTTGCGCAGGCCATTGGGCACGCCGTACACCCACCGCGCCCCGCCGCCATTGAGCGATTGAAACAGCTCCGTCCAGGAGGGTTCGGTCATTTCCTGGGCCTCATCCACGATCTGCCAGTCCACGTGGAGGCCTTGGAAGTTCATGCCATGGGGTCCGGCAATGCGGCCCCAGAGCACGAAGCCGTTGGTGAAGCGCACGTACCACGAGGGCGAGCGTTTCACCTCGGCGAGGCTGGCCGCGAGTGCGGGCGTAGTCTGAAAGCGGCGCACGAGGCGCTGCATGAGCGGGAAGAGATGGTTCTCGCATTGAGCGGCGATGAGCATTTCCGTGTTGGGCCGGGCGGCCATGGCCCATGCCGCGATGATTTCGATCTCGGCGGTCTTGCCGACGTCGCGTCCGTCGCAATGGACCTTGCGCATCGCCAGGGATTCCAGCGAGGGCCGCTGATAGTCCCGCACCCGCCAAGGCGCGCCGGCGCGGTCCGAGAGATGGCGCCAGGCGAACCGCGCGCGGAGATGGAGATCCAGCCATTCCTGGATTTCGCCTTCGCTGAAGCCGCGCTTGCGCAACTGGTTTCGCGCGCGCCGCACGTTCCATGGGGCTTCCAAGGCGCTCATCCTTTTGCTTGACGTGGGGTGGTTGGCTGCTGGGCCTGTTTGCGTTGTTCAAAGGCGTGGGCGTCCTCTATAACGCCCTCGGCCCGTTCGATGAGCGGGAGTAAGCGCTCCGCCAACCCTTGTTCAAGGGGCGCGCCCGCGCGTTCGCACGTATCCTCGAGTTCCTTCACTGCTTTGCGTCTCCTTTCGATGGCTTTGTTGAGCTGTTCCAGGTAGTCGTGAAAGGGTTTTCCTTGATGTTCGTCCGGCGCCGCCTCGAGTACGCGGCGCACGGCGAGAAAGGCCACGAGCGCGTCCTCCACCCGCATCGCCAACAAGGGCGACACGGCGACCTTGTTGCTTGTGAAGAGGGCGTCCAACTCGCGCAGCAGACTCTCCATCAACGGGAGTTCATCCCGCCTGACGGCGAATCCCGGGCTATCCGGGGCCAGCCATTGCTCCAAAAGACGCGCCGCGAATATATTGGTCATTGCAATCCCCCGCTGAAAACATCTCCCATTAACACTGTCCCCATTTGTTCCGCGTTCCGGCGGAATTCGACGCGGGCCGCCGCGTTTATGTTAGCGCCCGCGAACGCCTCTCGGGATTGGACGCCGTCGGCCTTGCGGCCCTTGTACGCGGTTCAGGCGCCCGTTTTTGGTCAATGTGGCGATGCCGTTCGGGCCCTCTCGCGCCGTCACAATGACAAAAACTTGTCACTCCGCTTGAACTCCAGTATGGTATGGGTTAAAGGTCTGCCAAGTATTGTCCGATAAACCACTTAGAATTGGCCCGGATATTGCGGCCCTTTTCACCTTTGAATAACTGTTGTGCGATTTTGTTTCACTTTCGGCGGTCAATTATGGTACAAAAAAGCGTTCTCGCCAGTGATGGGGAAAGAACT
>JAWOFY010000078.1:0-6528 GCA_046497285.1 Candidatus Hydrogenedentota bacterium | reverse complement strand
CACGGAGAGGGCTGGGGGCAAGGACGCGGTATGGGAAGGGGCCGCGGCGCCCCGGATGGAAGAGGGATGCCGCCGGGGCCGTTCACGCTTGGGCTTGTGCTGGACACGACAGACATGCACGAAGCCATCCGGCAAGAGCAAACCCACTTCGCCTTAAACGCCGCCGTCGTGTTGGCCGCGATCGCGTTGGGCGCCACCGTTCTATTGTCCCGCATGCGGCAAAAGGAAATGCAAACCGAGTTGGCGTTTGCCCAAGAACGGGCGGTCCAACACGAACGGCTCGCCCGGCTTGGCGCGGGTCTGGCGCACGAAACCAAGAATCCCCTCGGTATTGTGCGCGGGTTGGCCCAGTCCATCATGAGTTCGCCGGACACCAGCACGGAAAACAAACAGATGGCCTCCGAGATCGTGGACGAGGCCGATCGGACCGTGGGCCAGATTAACTTCTTCCTCAGCTTCGCGCGCCCGCAAGAAGCCCAAGAGAACCCCGTCGCGCTGGACTCCTTTTTCCAACAGTTTCTTCCCTTGTTAGAGACGGAGACCGCGGGGTCCAACATAACCCTGGAGTATGAGCCCAACGGGTTGGAAGTGGCGGCGGATATCGATCTTCTTCGCCGCGCCATCCTCAATCTCGTCTCGAACGCGGTGCGCGCCTGCGGTGATGAAGGCGTGGTGCGTATCGAGGCCCAACGCCGGAACGGCTATGTGGATATTGCTGTCTCGGACACCGGTCAAGGCATCGCGCCCGAGGATCTGCCTCACGTGACTGAACCCTATTTCTCTCGCTCGCACAACGGTTCGGGACTCGGCCTGCCCATCGTGGACCAAATCGCTCGCGCCCATGGCTGGGAGCTTGTAGTCGAGTCTGAACCGGAGAAAGGCACGCGTGTTACGTTACGCGGCCTGCGTCCGGTACAATAGCGGCATGGCCGAAAACCACACCATAGCCGTGGTCGACGACGACCCGGGCCAGCGTCAACTGCTCACCAACGCCCTGCGCCGGGCGGGGTACGAGGTGTCATCCGCCGAGGACGGACCGCAAGCCCTGGAAGTGGGCCCGCAAACGGATCTTGTCCTGCTGGATGTGCGTATGCCGGGCATGAGCGGCTTGGAAGTGCTCGACCGGCTCAAACGTGACCATCCCGCCCTTCCCGTCATTCTATTGACGGCTTTCATTGATGTGCGCGACGCCGTCAACGCCATCAAAACAGGCGCCCTCGACTATCTCGAGAAACCCGTCGACCTAGACGAACTCATCGCCGCCGTGGACGACGCCCTTGCGCAAGACGGCCGGCCGGTCACGGAAGACAGCGAGGAGCTGACCCTGCCAGAGGGTGTGGTGGCTGAAAGCTCCGCGATGCGCCGGGCCTTTCAAGAAGCGGCGCGCGTCGCCCCGACCGAGGCTAGCTCCCTTGTGCTCGGCGAGAGCGGAACGGGCAAGGAGGTCGTGGCGCAATTCATACACGAGCAGAGCCCGCGTCATGCCAAGGCCCTCGTGCGGGTGGATTGCGGCGCCCTGCCGGAAAACCTCATTGAGGCCGAGTTGTTCGGGCACGAAAAGGGCGCGTTTACCGGCGCGGATCACGCCCGCGCGGGCCGCTTCGAAGAGGCCGACGGCGGAACGTTGTTTCTCGACGAGGTCGGCGAGATCCCCTTGAGCCTCCAACCCAAGCTGCTGGGCGTGCTCGAAACCGGCGGTTTCCGGCGCATAGGCGGTAGCAAATCGCTGCACAGCGACGTGCGGCTTATCGCCGCCACCAACCGCGATCTGGAAACCGAGGTGCGGGAGGGACGTTTCCGCGAAGACCTGTATTTCCGGCTCAACGTCTTCGCGATCACCGTGCCCCCGCTGCGGGAACGGCGCGACGACATCCTTCCCCTGACGGCCATGTTTCTTGAGGGCTACCACAAGCGTCTCGCTCCCGCCGCCGAACGCCTTCTCATGGCCTATGAGTGGCCCGGCAATGTCCGCGAGCTGCGCAACGTTATCACGCGCGCCGCCATCATGGCCCACGGCGAGACCATCCTGCCCGCCGATCTGCCGCCCGCCCTCCAAAAGGCCGAAAAAAAGCCCGACGATGGCTCCGTTCTTGTGGGCGACATGGAAGAAATTCAGCGCCGCGCGATTCTCGAAGCGCTTGAGAAAACCGGCGGCAACAAGAGCCGGGCCGCCGAACTCCTCGGCATCAGCCGCCGCAACCTGATCTACAAACTCCGCACCTACGGATTGTAGAGGGTTTGTTCGCGGCGGGCTTCCACTTGGCGGTACACGGCGGAACGGAGTTCAATGGGGTGGGAGATGCTGGTGTAAGCCTTGACATGGCCGCCCATGCCACGAATCTCAATAGTGCCGTAGTCAAGGAGGCGGCCGGGAATGGTTTGATTCACGTCCAGCCCCTCCACGCGGCTCAGCAGCGTTTCGAGAGATTCCCGGCGAACGAGGCCTACTTTGACAATAAGGCGCCGGTTGGTGACGGCGAATTCGCTGCTGATATAGGTCAGCACCACACTTAGCGTTTGAAGAAACGCCAACGCGAAAAGAATGAGGCTGCCCCACATGCGCACGGTGTGGCCAACGCTTTGCACGCCCCCGGGGAGATGAGGCAAGAGACGTCCTGCGATAAGGTACAGCGCTATGGCCGCCGCCCACCACGCGACAGGCTTCAGAAACAGTATCCAATGAAGTTTCGCCTGGTAAACCACTTCTTCCCCCGGTTCAAGATTGCGCTCGACATACCCCATCACCGTTCCCCTTCCCGTCACGCCCGGCCCTCAACGAATATATACTTCATGCGGACTCGTCGTCCCTTTGTTTCTTCTGGCGGCGCCGGCGGCGATTCTTTTGCTTACGTATCTTCTCGCGGCGCCGGGCTTCTGGGCTCGCCTTTCCCTGTTGTTGCGCTTCCAGCAGCTCGCACAACCGGCGCCGGGCGTAAAACCGGTTGAGGCCTTGGGAGCGCGCCTGCTGCATTTTCACTTCAACGCCAGACGGCGCATGAACAAGATGCACACACGTGGCGGTGCGATTCACATTCTGCCCGCCGGGACCGCCGGAGCTTGTAAACGACTCCTCCAAATCCCGTTCCTGAATTCCGCAGGCCTCCATGCGTTCATAGAGTTCTTGTTCTTTTTGTGGAGTTACGCCAAACTTGCTCATGGGGATCCAATGATAAGACAATGGAAAACCCAGGACAAGCCGGCCTAATGGACAAAGAGAAAGGAGACGCCCTCCAATGGGAGAACGTCTCCTTTGAATGTTCGAGGCTTATCGTAGTGACTTAGTTACCGTCCCATGGTCATCGCAACCACATCCACGACCTCTTCGGGATCGGCTTCGGGAACGCCAAGCCACAGGATGCCGCTGAGCACGATAAGCACGGCGGCGACAACGACGGCCGCCTTCATGCTTTGGCGAATGGTGCCTTCGGCGGACAGCTTACCAATAAGCATCGGAATAAGCGTCCCGCCCAGAAGCCCAATCGCGAAAATCCAGCCGAACACGCTGCCTGCGATGCCAGCGTCAATGGCCGCGCTTTTGCTAAAGGTTACGCCTACGATGGTGGGGAAGATCGGACCGAGGGCCACACCGGTCAGCACCGTACCGACGATACCGGCCTTGGCTGTCTTGGCTATCACCATAAGTGAAATGGCGATCACGGCCAGGATGGCTAAGGCGGGAATAACCGGCGCATGATATATGGGATCCAGAGGGCCCAAGAGTACGGCGGCTACTAAGCGGGCGGCGATCAGGCCTACCCAAAAACCGGAGAGCCAGGTGTTGGCTTGCTCGTCGGTGAGGTCCTGCCCTTTCAGATAGGTGCTCACGAATCCCGCCATTGAGGCTTCAAGGCCGATATAGCAGAATAGGGATAGGCCGCCAAAGATTACGTAGCCCGTGGTTAGCAGGCCAAGCGAAGCGGCTAACTCGAAATCGGCGGATGGCTGTGGGAAGTCGGCAAGGAAGACGAGGATAACAGGAACAAATACGATCGCCCCAATGATACTCACCGTCTTCTGGTAACCAAGCTTGCCCATCACCTTTCCTATGATGACCGGCGTGATAAACGCGCCAATACCAAAGAACACATTGAGCCAGTTTGATGCCGCCGCGGGGTTGTCGCCGTCGAAAAGCACCGTTGGCCCAAGCGTATTACCGATGGTGTTGGCGCACATGGCGCCGATACCCAATAGGGCGCAAGCCACCAAGGCTATTCCATAACTCTTGGCGCTTGCCAGGATCCAAAGGCAAACCCCGCCGGCCACAAAGCCGACAATACCTATGGGCATATAGCCGATTGCATCCTGAAGCGGACCGATAATCAGGACGGCTATCATACTGGCGAACATGAGCGTCGAGATGAGCCGCCCGTACTGGGCGTCATCCACTTGCAGGATCTCCGCCAGCCGGAGCTTTACCGACCCCAGCACGGCGAAAATGATACCCAGCGCGAACACGCCCGCGAACGATACTATTGGTGTTACTCCTTCCATGATACTTCCCCCTAACTGGTTTGCGCCGGACGCTCATATGCGCGTCCCTTGCATGTCTTGCCGTCCGTCCGAACCGAAGGGCTATTGCAATGGCGTATGGGGCGCGTTCCAAGCGCCATTCGCCTTATCCTCCCGGTTGCCCGGTACAGCACACACCTAACGCGTTGCTTTTCCGCTGAGGCGCATCCCGCGAACGGAGACCATTGTCATGGGTAGTATACCCTCCCGCCCGCACCCCCCACCGACTGGGTGACAGGCACTATGGACACCCTCTCAGCAACCTCACATTGGGTCATACCCTACCCTGTTTCTCAAGCCGTGTCAAGAGCTATGTTGTTGCTCAAAAAAAGGAGTTACGCGCAAACGGTATGTTCGGCGTTTGCCGAAGTTCCATGACGTAATTTTATGGGTCGGGAAGGGGATTTCGATTGCTTCCAGCGGGCGCCAGCCAAGAGCGCACGGACAAGCGAAATCCTTTCGGGCGGCCCGCGTTGCATCAGAGCGTCTGGCCCGATACCATTGATTAGGTAAAGTGCCTTGGAACTGCTGCCGAAGACAGGAGATTGATACAACGTCCGATGCGAATTCTTTTTTTGACCCCCCGGTTTCCCTTGCCGGCCGTGAAAGGGGACAAGCTGCGCGCTTGGCAGTTCATTCGCCTATTGAGCGAAGCACACGAGGTGGTGTTGCTCAGCTATGTGGCTTCCGAGGAAGAACGAGCCCGGCTGCATGATGTGGCCGCCTTTTGCGAACTTGAAACGATTCCCTTCCGCAAACCCGCTCGAACCGCCGGGATGTTCCGCGCCATGGCGATGCGCCGTCCCTTTCAAGCGGCGCTTTATGAATCCTCGACTATGCGTGAGGCGGTGCGGAAGTGGCTGCCGCGGGTTGATGCGGTTCACTGCAATACGCTTCGAATCGCCGGTAACGTTCCCACATCATGTCCCGTGCCGCTCGTCGTGGATTTTATCGACGCGCTATCCCAGACTTACCGGCGCGTGGGCGCCACCATGTCCATGCCCATGAGCGCGGCAGTGGGGGGGGAGGCCCGGCGCTTGCGGATTTGGGAGCAGGAATTGGCGGGGCGGGCGTCGTACGCGCTGGCGGTAAGCGCTCACGATGCGGCCGCGCTAGGACCACAAGTGCGCGTTGTTCGCCATTGCGTTGATGTGGACAGCTTCATCCCGCCTGCCCCAGAAGCGTCTCCACGTAGGGATATCGTGTTCACCGGCAACTTGGGGTATAGGCCAAACGCCGAAGCTGCTTGGCGCTTGGCGCGCGAGATTTTTCCGTACGTGCGCCAACGCGTCCCAGACGCACGGCTCCGTATTGTGGGCCCGGACCCGCGCGGGCTGGCGCGAGAACTAGCTTCAGAGCGGGTCACGGTGACAGGGCTTGTGCCGGAAATTGTGCCCGAGTTACAAAGGGCCGCCGTAGCGGCCGCGCCAGTGAAGGCGGGGGGCGGGGTGAAGACCAAGGTATTGGAAGCCATGGCTTGCGGTGCGCCCGTGGTGGCTACAAGCGAGGCGAACAGGGGCATTGAAGCGGTCCCCGGCGAGGAGATTCTCATAGGCGACAATGCAGAAGAGTTTGCGCGCCACGTGGTTGAAGTGCTTCAGAATCGGGAACGGGCCGCCGCGCTGGGAAAAGCCGGGCGGGAATTGGCGGTGCGGAAGTTCTCTTGGCGCCAAGTGGGCCAGGAACTCCTGACCCTTTATGAGGAGCTTGGCTCGGTGGAGGGCCGCTGCGGGCGAGTTTGCTCCACGGAATCCGAGGGGAGCCCGGAGGCATGACCAGTCTGGAACGGAATCCAGAAGTTAGTGTGGTTATCCCCACCCATAATCGCGCGCCCATACTGCGGGAATGTCTGGATAGCGTGCTTGCGCAGTCCTCCGAGTCTTATGAAGTGATCGTCGTGAACGACGCCTCCACCGATGCGACCCGGCAAATCCTGAAGAGATATCGACAGACTCATGGCGGGCGCTTACAAGTCGTTCGAGGGAGCTATGGTGCGCCGGGCCTGACGAGGAATGCGGG
>JAWOFY010000053.1:0-8866 GCA_046497285.1 Candidatus Hydrogenedentota bacterium | reverse complement strand
GCGTATATCCCCCTACGACTCCGCCAAACGGCGGCACACTTCCTTCGCCGCGATCGAAGTGCTGACTCCCATCAACAAAGACATCGAAATCGAGGTGAAGGACGAAGACATCAAGGTGGATGTGTTTCGCGCCAGCGGGCCGGGGGGACAAAAGGTGAACAAGACAAGCTCGGCAGTTCGGCTTACCCACGCGCCATCGGGCATTGTCGTGGCCTGTCAGAGCGAACGTTCCCAGCACCGCAACCGGGACGTGGCCATTGATTTGTTGAAGGCCAAGCTGTACGACATCGAAATCAAGAAACAGGAAGCCGATCTGGAGGCCCAGCGCGAAGGGCAACAAGAAGTGGCCTGGGGCAGCCAAATCCGGAGCTATGTGCTCCATCCCTATCAGATGGTGAAGGACCACCGCACCGACCTGGAGACCAGTAACGTGGACCGCGTGCTCGAAGGCGAGATTGACATGTTCATCGAAGCCTATCTGAAGTGGCAACTGGAACGGAAAGGCGCCAAGTAACGCTCATGGACACCACGGAACACCATTCGACCGAGCAGGACCTCATCCAGCAGCGAATCGAGAAGCTTGAACGCTTCCGCGCACGCGGCGATGAGCCTTTCAAATACACGTTCGAGCGCACATGCCCCATTGCCGAGGCGCGCCAACGATTCGAGGCGGTGGAAGAAGGCCAACACGACGGACCCGGGGCGGAACGGATCGCCATGGCGCTAGCCGGACGCATGGCTTCCTTCCGGAGTCACGGCAAGAGTTCGTTCGCCGACCTGCGCGACCAGAGCGGCCGCATCCAGATATACTTCAAGAAGAACGATATCGGCGACGAAGCCTACGAGGCGCTTCACGACCTGGATCTCGGCGATTTCCTTGGCGTCCACGGGTACCTGTTCCGGACCCGCACCGGCGAGATAACGGTGCATGTGGAGCGGTACGAAATCCTGACCAAGTCGCTCCGCCCTTTGCCCGAAAAATACCATGGGCTGAGCGACGTGGAGACCCGTTACCGGCGGCGCTACCTTGACCTTGTGGCCAACCCCGAGGTCATGGAGCTATTCCAAAAGCGGGTGCATATGGTGGATGCGTTGCGAAGGCTCCTCGTGGCGGATGGGTTCATCGAAGTCGAAACACCCATGCTTCACCCCATACCCGGCGGCGCGACCGCCCGGCCTTTCGTCACGCATCACAACACCTACGACCGCAACCTCTACCTCCGGATCGCGCCCGAGCTTTATCTCAAGCGCCTCATCGTGGGCGGCTTTGAGCGGGTCTTCGAAATCAACCGCTCCTTTAGGAACGAAGGCGTGGACACCCGCCACAATCCTGAGTTCACCATGTTGGAACTCTATGAGGCCTATCAAGATTATTGGGGGTTGATGGATCGCACGGAACAACTGTTGACCGGCGTCCTTGAATCCGTGGTGGGCGGCTTGCAATTCGAGTATCAAGGGCGCTCCCTTGACGCCGCCCTCCCCTGGAAGCGGATAGCTTTGCACGAGGCCATCCGTGAATTTGCCGGCGTTGATCTAGAAAGCACCCGGGACCGGGAGGACGCGGCGGAGAAGGCCCGGAGCATCGGCATTGAGGTGGAGCCCTCCATGGGGTATGGCAAGATCGTGGATGAGGTCATGAGCGAGCGGGTTACGCCCCATCTCGTGAATCCCACGTTTCTCCACGACTATCCCATTGAATTGTCGCCTCTGGCCAAGAAGAAGCGGGACAATCCCGCCCTGACCGAACGGTACCAACTCTTTGCGGGAGGGCTGGAAATCTGCAACGCCTTTTCCGAGCTAAACGATCCCATCGACCAGCGGGAACGCTTCGAGGACCAGCTTCGCCAACGTGAACAAGGCGACGACGAGGCCCAACGGCTTGACGAGGACTTCATCATGGCCCTCGAAGCCGGCATGCCCCCCACGGCGGGGTTGGGCGTTGGCATCGACCGCCTCGCCATGCTCTTAACCAATTCCGCCTCCATCCGGGAAGTCATTCTGTTCCCGCAGTTGCGCGGCCGATGACCCACGTGCGAGAAGTCCATGCGTTTTGAATCCTTTGTGGCCCTGCGCTATCTGCGGGGCAAACGGAAGAACCGTTTCGTCAGCCTGATCACCGTCATTTCGATTCTGGGCGTGACGGTGGGAGTGATGACGCTTATCGTGGTGATGAGCGTCATGTCCGGCTTTGATGACGCCTTGCGGGCCACCATCATAGGCAACCGGGCCCATCTCACCGTCGAGAAGCAGTTCGGTCAGATACACGATGTGGATGGCTTTATCGAAGAAGTGAAGACGGCCAACCCGGAAGTCGTGGCGGCGGGCCCCATCATACAGACCGAAGCCCTGCTTCGAGCCCGGACGATGTATGGCGATGACGCCGCCACGGGCGCGTTCATTGTGGGAGTGGACCCCGATCGCGAACAAGAGGTCACTCAGCTCGCGGAGAACCTTACCCGGCAGCGCGGCCGCACGCACGGGACCGGTGAGCTCCCCGGCGATCGGGAGATCGTCCTCGGCTACCTCTTGGCGAACCGGCTGGGCGCGCGAATCGGCTCGGACATCGAAGTCATCACGGATGCCCGGCGAAGCGTGTCACCGTTCCATCCCGGCGGGCGTGGCCGGTCGGTATGGCTAACGGTGAGCGGAATCTCTCAGGCGCAGATGTCGGACTTCGACACGCTCTACGCTTTCGTGGACATCCAGACGGCCCAAATGATAACCGGCCGCGAGGGTGTGGACGCCGTTCACCTGCGCCTCACGGACGCCTTCCAGGCCGATTCTGTCGGACAGCGCATCGAACAGCAACTTGGCTATGCCACTACCACGTGGTACGAGGACCAGCGCGCGTTCTTCGAGGCCCTGCAACAAGAGAAGGTGGTGATGTTCATCATTCTGGTTTTCATCATCCTGGTCGCCGCCTTCAACATAACGAGCACCCTCATCATGGTGGTCATGGAGAAACGGCGCGATATCGGCATCCTGCGGACCATCGGCTTGAGCAGCCGGGGTGTCCTCAAACTCTTCATCATCGAAGGCCTTCTGATCGGCTTGAGCGGCACGCTGGTGGGGCTGGGAGCGGGCGTTCTCATCGCCCACAACCTCAACCCTATCGCCGAGTCTGTCGCTTACGTTCTGGGGGTGGATATTTTCAGTAGCCAAATCTACTATTTTGACCAGATCCCGGTCTCGATTGTCTGGGGCGACATCGCTTGGATCACCCTTGCCGCGATCGCTCTGACGTTTCTCTCTACTCTCTACCCGGCGTGGAGCGCCGCCCGGCTTGATCCCGTGGATGCCTTACGTTATGAGTAAGATAATTGAATGCCGCAACGTGTGCAAGAGTTTTATCGACGGCGAACGCGAGTTGCACATCCTCCGGGGGGTTAACCTCGAGGTCCACGATAAGGAGATCGTCACTATCGTCGGGCCGTCGGGGGTGGGTAAAAGCACGCTGTTGCATATTATCGGCACGCTCGACCGGCCTACCAACGGCGAGGTGTTGTTCCGCGGCAAACCGCTCACCAGTATGGGACGGCACGCCATCAACACCATCCGCGGCAAGGAGATTGGTTTCGTCTTTCAGTTCTACCACCTTCTGCCCGAGTTCACCGCCATCGAGAACCTCAT
This sequence comes from Candidatus Hydrogenedentota bacterium, assembly GCA_046497285.1. Classification (GTDB taxonomy): domain Bacteria; phylum Hydrogenedentota; class Hydrogenedentia; order Hydrogenedentales; family SLHB01; genus SKRY01. The sequence goes on along the minus strand of JAWOFY010000053.1, from coordinate 5,236 downwards.
GATGCCCGCCTTGGCCCTAGGATATACCCGGCGCGAGTGCCGGGAACGAGCGGAGTACCTCCTCGGACTCGTGGGATTGGCCGACCGAATGGAACACAAACCGGGCCAACTCAGCGGCGGCGAACAACAGCGGGTGGCCATCGGCCGGGCGCTGTTCAACCGGCCATCGGTCGTTTTGGCGGATGAACCCACGGGCAACCTCGACGAGCGCACGGGCGAAGGGATCATCCATCTCCTTTGGAAACTCAACTGCGATGAAGGCCTCACGCTGGTGCTCGTGAGCCACGAAGCGTCCCTTGCTACCCAAGCCCACCGTAACATTCATCTCCACGAAGGGGAGGCCTACGAGGCGGCCGCCGAACCATCCCCCAGCTGAATGTAATCAGCGCCACGTGGCTCTCTCCCCTCCCCCACCAATATACTACGCGCCGGACTACGACTCCGCTAGGAGCCACAGTCCGGCGCGTTTGACTGTGCAGTACGTTAGTTAGTAGGGGTCAGCGTTACTTGCGCATCCGCCGGATGCCGTACGCGCCGCCCAGCAGAGCAAACGCTCCGCCCAACACGGCCAAGCCAAGACCGCCCGCGGCCGGCGCAAATGGGGGCATCTTCACGTCGACCTCAAATTCCGCATCTTCGGGGAAGCTGGGATGGCTTACGGTAACCGTGTAGATACCGGCCTCCTCGCGAGCTGCATCCGTGAGGGTGTACTCCGGTTCCGTGCCGACTTCCGTGCCTTCGAAAATCCAGGAGTACGTGGCGTCGGCTTCGTACTCCGAGAAGACCAACACGGGACCAAGGGTTACATCGCCGCCTTCCGAGACCCCCACGACCGGGGCTGGCGGCGTTTCCACCATATCGGGCGCGCGAAGTTCGACTTGCCATTCTTCGTCAGGAAACTCGTCATGCCGCACCCAGACCGTATACGTCCCGTAGTCGTCCATGCCGACCTCCGGGATCACATGGAATTGCTCCTCACTAACGAGTTCGCCGTCGAAGAACCATTCAAATGTCGAGCCCTCAATGGCCGACACGCTAAAGGTGGCATCCTCGTCGATCCGCGCCTCTTGATCTTCGGGAAGCCGCGTAACGATGCTCACCACCACTTCAATCTCGAACTCTTCCGGCTCCACTTCGCGCTCATCCAGCACGAACTCTGCGGGATCCAACGGCGGATGACTGACCACGACGGTATAGACCCCCTCGTCATCCGACGACACGTCCGTAATATCCCACGTGTTCGCCCCTTCACCAAGCAATTCGTCCTCAAAATACCACTCGAATTCAGCCTCATCCTCGTAATACTCGTGCACCTCCACGGGACCCAGCGAGGCGGTTCCGCCCTCGCCCACGGTCACCACTGAGGGAGGCGCCGTCTCAACCAGCGGGGGCGCCTCCTCCGCTTCCACTGGAAAATCAGCCGCCTGAACCCACTCGACATCGCCGTCGATGCTGCCGTCATAGTCGCTGCCGCTGAAGTCATGCGCCGTGCCATCCTGGCCTTCGTGCAGCGGCCAATAGACGATTAGGCCGTCTTCATTCCCCGTGAGGCGTTGGTCCATGTTGTCGTTGATCTGCTCTTCGGTACGCGCGTGATCCCAAACGCGAACCTCCCCGATCAACCCGTCAAAAAAGTCTGAAGTGTGCCACGAGCCCACGCGGAACGTGTTGTCGTTGCCGGTGCTGAGAGGCTGGTCGCCACTCCCGACCACTTCTCCATCCGCGTACAGAAAGCTCTCCTCCTCATCGCCGTCGTGGACCAAGGCGAAGTGAACCCACTCGTTCTGCGTGGGAATATTGAAGTCGAAGTCATAATCCCCTCCCCAGAACTGAACGCGCCAGTCATTTGTACTGCCCAGGGTCCGGTGCGAGAAATCCATCCCGGCTGAGCGCGTGCCCATGCTAAAGACGCCGCCATCGTTGAAGCCCCGGGTCAACGCCCACGCCTCCATGGTTCTCGAGGCGTTGCCGTCAAGTCCCAGGTCCGACGGCGTCAGCCCACTCTCCACCATGGAGCCACTGTCCCCGCTAAAATCAAGGACGTACTGTTGAGCGCCCGCCCCGAATGCCAATCCGAGAACAAACGCCGCCCCCAGCCCCGCTACGGTAATGGTGTTGATCGCGCATCTCTTCTTCATAGCTCTATTCCTTCCCGTTGTTCCGTGGTTGCAACCACACAATGTCGGTTAACCCTAAAACGAAGCGGACGCTTTCCACAGGAACGCCCACTCCGGCATTCCACAAGATGGCGGCGGGCTACTCAAGCCCCCAGAGGAACGCGAACGCTTTCTTGGCTTACGCGCCCCTCCCAACCGCCCTTTCCTCCAACCGGCTCCGTGTGAGCCCGTATGGGTTCTTCCCTACTCACCGCCCTGCAGATTGGCCTCCCCTCCTTCCATTCTGGGGTACAACATAGCATCTTGTACGGAATATGTCAACCTATTTTTGTTAAAGGGAGAAAACCAAATATTGGTTTACAACAAAAAAACAGATTAATTATACACTTTCACGTGGGCGGGCCCGCGTTATCTCTATTTTGTTTGAAATTCCCCTCGCCGTCAAAACACGGTTGTTGAAAAAGGGAAGGCGGCCCTTCGGCGGGCGCGGCCCCCTCGTAAGACTATGTTTTCGCTCCTTCAAATCCACTGGCGTGGAGTTACTACGTGGCAACGGCAAACCCTGGCAGGGCGGCGCGCGTATCGCCGGCCTCTCCATACTGGCGGGCGATGGCGAGGTTCTCCGCCAACACGTCCTTCCACGTAACACCCTCGCCTTCGTTGCTGTGAGAGATGATGGCGGATGTGTAGGGTCTCTCCAGCACATCCCGGTAAATGTCCCGCGCGTTCGAGCCCGGGCCCTCACCTTCGAGATGGCGCGTGACCTTAAACGCGGCGACCGTACAGCCTGTGGCTACGATGTCGGGAATAACCTCGCGGTAATCCTCTTGCCCGTGCCCAATCGTCAGGATGCAGTGATCCAGCTCGAATTCCTTCACCAGCTCGACCGCCACGGCGGGACTGACAGCGCCATGACTGGAAAAGCCAATGTTGGCGACATCCCCCGCCTCCCGCAACGCGTGCATGGTGGAAAAGGCCTCGGCGTTCTCCTCGACGCTATTGCCGAGCGCACCGTTATGCACCAGGTACACGTCGAAATGGTCGCGGCCCAGGCGGCTTTGACTGGTTTGGAAATCGGCCATTATCCCGTCGTGGCTGCTGCTGTTGGTCTTGCTGGACAGGATAAAGTGATCCCAGTCGTTATCAGTCAGCATATCGCCCAGCATTTCTTCGCTGGGACCGTAGCCGACGGCCGTATCGACATAATTGATTCCGTGATCCATGCAAGCCGCAAGATATTCTTCACGATCGGCTTCGGAGAGAAAATCGTCTCCCGTAAAACGGCTTCCCGCTCCCATCGCGAGGACCGAAGCCATCAAACCGTTTCGGCCCAGCTTCCTTTTCGGCACAGCGCCATTGCCCAAGACGGCGTGACTCGTGGGCGCGCCCAACCGCCCCAGAGAGGCCGCTGCCGCCATACCGGCCGCGCCATAGCCAAGTTTCTTGCAGAACTCCCGTCTATTGAGTGACATGAGTTTTCCTTTCCCGGCTAGAGCCGTCTTCGCCTTAAGCGGAGCGCATCCCCGGCCCGGGGCGCGAAGGGGGATGTTGTCCCCTAAAGCAGCGTCCTTAGCCGGCGATTGGAGGCTACAGCTACAACCTATAAGGGTGGATTGTAGCATTCTGGCGATTGGGGGCCAAATCCGATGCAATCGAGGCGGTCCCAACATTGACGCTTGACTTGCCGCGCGGTATAGTGGTGCATGTTCGTAATAAGGAGGTTATGATGCGCAGCACCATATTTCTGCCCGCGATGGCCGCCGCGTGCGTGGTCGTGTTTGTCCTGGCGGGATGCAACGGAGAAGGGTTCAAGACGCTTCAGGCGCCCGACTTAGGCGATCAGCCGCCGCCGGGGGCCGGCAATGGGGACGGGGACGGGGACGGGGACGACGGCTTCGACGACCCCGGCGGAGACCAACCGCCCAGTAACAACCCGTTCGCTGGAACGTGGATGACCGCGTATGGCGACGACCGCGCCTCGGGAGCTACCGAGTTCGGGGAGCAGCAATACGCCGTGCAGTTGGAGTTGCGCCAAAGCGGCTCGGATCTATCCGGCGACGGCCGTATGTTTCGCGTTTTCCGGGAGGGCGGCCAGGCGTCGGACGAGGTGACGTTCGACGTGACAGGCACGGCGTCCGATGGCGACGCGATCATTGAGTTTACATCTCCCCAGAATGGAGACTTTCAGTTCACGCCTCAATGGTACCTGCGGCTGGCGGGCAACCGCCTCGTGGGGATGCACGTCGAAACGGAAGCCGAGGAGGAGGTGGCGCGCTCAGGGCATGCGGTATGGTATCGCGCGAGCAGCGGTTCGGTGGGAGGTTCCTACATCAGCGCTTACACCGACCAGCATGCGGGTGGGGGCGCCGACCGCCGCAGCCGCGTGGGCTCGGTGAGCATCTCCACAAGCGACAGCCAACCGGGGGGCAACGGCAACTTCCTAGAACTTGTGCCCGGTGAGACGCCGCTCGACCTCGAGTTCGATATCACCCGCGGCGGCATGCAAGACGACGCCCTTGGCTTTACATTCGGCGGAGGCGATCTTGCTCCAGACGAAATCGACTGGTTCGCCTTCCATACCGGCAGCGTGATCGCCGGCGCCTATGGCGAGTTCAATGACAACGACGCGCTCATCCGCGCTGGTAACGCCCGTTGGTATCCGGCATCCTCGCCCGACCCCAGCAACCTGAATCGCACGTGGGTAACCAGCTTTGGCGACGAGGCCGCCGCGAGCGGGGCGCGCCGCGCCGATTTCATCGCCTTGGTCACCCTTGAGGTCAACGACGGTGGTGCGGTTTCCGGTAGCGCCCGCATTTTGAACGAAAGCGCGGAGACGCCCCAATTCGCCACCTATGACGTAACGGACGGCGAGATCGTGGGCTCGCGCGTGTTCTTCGAACTGAGCAGCAACAACCAGCGTTTCCTGTGGGACCTGCGCCTTGGGGGCTCGCTCATGACGGGGGCCTACGAACGTATGGACGCCAATGGAGATTACGTAAGCCGGGGCGCGGCCGAATGGCGGCCGAGCACGGCGACTCCCACCATGCGGGGTTCGTGGACGGTATCCTATGAAGATACCCGGGGCGAACAATCCCCCGAAACGACACAGTTGGCCGTGG
>JAWOFY010000020.1:0-2938 GCA_046497285.1 Candidatus Hydrogenedentota bacterium | reverse complement strand
ATCCGACCCTCGAAGAATTGACCCTTGAACTGCGAAACCCGGAAATCGGCCTCCGCCCCGGCGGCCGCTTCACCTACAGCTACGCCATCCGCCTGGCGCCGCCCGGCTGACCCGGGACCCCAATTGCGGGATAGGGCGGTGTGCGGGGCGTTTACATACCCCCGTCCTTCGGGCCACTCCCTTTCAAGGGGTTCGTAACGCCGGCGTCTCGCCGGCAAAAAGCCAGCTTGGAAGGCGGTGATATATATGCCGGCAAGATGCTGGCGGTACGGGGGGATCATGAGCGATATGCTCCAAACGTAGAAGCGGCGCCCTCCCCGCCTAAGGCAAGCAACGCATCAACACCAGTAAGCGGCGAGGGCCCCGCTTCTACGTTAGCTTTCGGCGGGGGACCAAGGGGGTGTTGCGCGCTGGAACAGCTACTTGCCCGGCGATTGGGGTCGAGAGACGAATCATGACGAACTCCATCCGAACCTGCTACAATACCCATGCTAACCCAGTTTCCAAACACACACTCACACGCTGCTTGCCTGTTAGCGCCGCCGAGTTATTTTCAATCGCATGGGAGGTCACGTGCGCATCCAACACGCTAAGACAAGAATCCCGGGCCTCATCGCGCGCGGGGGCCGGTGCGGCCTATTGCTGCTAGCGATTTTCGGGGCGGGGGTGGGGTGCGCCCGTCTCGGCGAGGAGTTCATTCCCCACACCGCGCCCGCGGACGCGCCGCCTGTCGAGGATATCTTGGCGGATCTCTCGGAGAACCAAGGGGCGTTGCGCAATTTTAGCGCCCAGGGCGAGGTGACCATCCAATCGCCTGAACTGCGCGCCACGCAACGCTTGCGCAGCCGGGTCGCGTTTCAACGGCCCAGCGACTTGTACGTCGAAGGACGGCATCGCATGAGCGGCGCGATGGTGTGCCGGCTCACGGCGAACGGCGACGAGTTTCTCATTGAGCTCCCCACCGAGGACGCGGTCTTCTATCATTTGGAGGATGCGCCCTGGGAAAACCGGCCGTTCAGCATTGCGCCGGGCGAGGCGGTCACCGAGATGTTCGTGCCCGAGGAATGGGAAGAAATACCGGAACAGCGCGCGCGCGTTACAGCGTATGACGCGGATGAAGGCGTCGCGGTTGTCGAGATAGGACCCCCCAACCGGCCCCGCCGCCGCATCCATGTCCAGGGACCGCCGTGGGTGGTCATCCGCAATGAACGGCTCGGCGCGAGGGGAGACATCGTAAGCATCACGGAGTTGGGCGATTACCGGGAAGTGGAGGGGGTGCGAGTCCCCGCTTTCATCGACGCCGAATTCCCCCCCGAGGACGCGCGAATGCGCTTTGACATGCGCGTCATTGAAGCAAACACGGAGTTGGACCATGACCTCTTCACCATCGACTGGCGCCGCGTTGGAGATGCCCCCGCATCTGACAGGGCTCACGCCGGAAGCCATCGCGACGCGCCTTGACGTCCCCGCCTACCGGGGCAAACAAATCTTCCAATGGCTCCATCAACGCGGCGTGTTCGATTTCGGGCAAATGACGGACCTCCCGAAGGAGCTGCGGACGCGCCTCGCGCAATCCGTCCGGCCCAACGCGCTGACCCCGAGCCATCTTGCGGCCTCCGCCCAGTCCAAGGGGACCAAGAAGGCCCTCTTCACGCTGGAGGACGGCGAAACCGTCGAGACGGTGCTCATCCGCGATAGGGAACGCATGACGGTGTGCGTGTCGAGCCAGGTGGGGTGCGCGGTGAAATGCGCCTTCTGCGCGACGGGCATGTCGGGCTACAAGCGAAACCTGTCGGCGGGCGAAATCGCGGAGCAAGTCCCGCGCATCCTTGCGGATGAAGATCTCGGCGATCGCAATCCGAACATCGTTTACATGGGCATGGGCGAACCGTTTCGCAATTACGAGGCCGTCACGGAGAGTATCCGCTTGCTCATGCGCAAGGAAGGCCAGAACATCGGGGCGCGGCGCATTACCGTGAGCACCGTGGGCGAGGCGGACGGCATCCGCGCGTTCGCCGAGGAGCCGTGGCAAGTGCGGCTGAGCGTGTCGTTGCACGCCGCCAACGACGCCCTGCGCTCGGAGCTTGTGCCGCTCAACCGCAAGTATCCGCTCAAGGAATTGCGCAAAAGCATCCTGGATTACAACGAGCGATCGGGCCGGCGGATCACCTTCGAATGGACGCTGATGGAAGGCGTGAACGATTCCCCGCACCACGCGGATGAACTCGCCGACTTCGCCCAAGGCGTGAACGCCGGCGTCAACCTCATCCCTTACAACCCGGTGGCGAGCTTGGCCTTTACCCCCTCGCCGCGAGCCGTTTGCGAAGCGTTCCAACAACGCCTCGAAAACCACGGCATCCGCGCCACCCTCCGCAGGGAACGCGGCCAAGACATCGACGCCGCCTGCGGCCAGCTCCGACGGCGCCACACAGCCGCGACATGAGTCGGCGGTGGGCGGCGCCGTCGGTCCTTTTGTGGATGGGAACGTAGCGGGCGCCGAGAATGCATTCGGCGCCCATTGAACTGCGCGGTTGTGCGTTTGAAGCGCACGGCGCATCATGCCACAATAGCTCCGCCTCAATTGGAGGCGCACAAAAGGGACTCGCTTGGAGCTATACTTTAGCGTCCGTGTTTCGGAACTAAAAAGGAGAGGTTTGGCGATGCAGCCGGTTATATGGCGTGTCGGGTTGGTTACCGCACTATTGGTGATGGGCATGGCGGCCCAAGGCGAAAGCCCGTATGCGCGGTGGGAGAACGGGCCGCCCACGGATCCCGATTTCTTTCCCATTGGGGTGTGGTTGCAGGATCCCGAGCTCGCGCCTCAGTATCAAGAGGCGGGCGTGACCATGTACGTTGGGTTGTGGCAAGGCCCCACCGAGGAACAGCTGGACACGTTGGCGGAGGAGGAGATGCATGTCATCTGCCATCAGAACGAGAC